>DAOWCB010000005.1 GCA_030633795.1 Candidatus Aminicenantota bacterium
CGATAAAAAATGCGACACTTACCTCAAATAAAATTTTCTGAATAATCCAGGTTGGGATTGTGATGAGATTAGAAAATTTGTTCTTATATGTTTTATTCGGATAAAATAGATGAGATGAAAAAAGTGATCAGCGCTTCCCGAAGAACAGACTTGGTAGCCTTCTTTCCTGAATGGTTTGCTTCTGTCCTCAAAAAGGGGGAAGCGGAGGTTCCTGGACCCTCAGGATACAAATACACAGTGAATTTGAATCCGGATGTCGTTCATACTGTTGTCCTTTGGTCGAAAAATTTTACCAATGTGATCGAAAACCATGCCGGCTTAAAGGATGTGCTCCAAAAATACGCCCAGCTATATTGCCACTTCACGATCACCGGTTTAGGAGGCACTTTCATCGAGAGAAGCGTGCCTGCTTACCGAACATCTCTTTTGCAACTGGGAGATTTGGTGGACATCGTGAGGATGCCAGAAAGAGTCACCGTACGTTTTGATCCTATTGTTTATTGGAAGGAGGGAGATAGTATTTGCTCAAATCTCCAGATATTTGAAAAAATGGCTCCGTCGCTCCAAAAAAAAGGGATTAAAAATGTCCGGATAAGTTTTGCCCAATGGTACAGGAAAGCTGTTAAGCGGGCGTCAATACATGGTTTTCAGTACATCGATCCTCCGAACGAGCAAAAATTGGAGGATGCCCGCTCTGTTGTTCGGGTGGCCCAAGAGTGGGGACTCGATCTGTTCTCTTGCAGTCAGGACTTTCTCACCGAAATCCCTGAAATCCACCCCTCTTCCTGTATCGATGGCTTTTTTCTCCACAGTATTCATCCAGACAAGGAGGCACTCTCAACAAAAAAGGATAAGACACAGAGAGCTGAATGCCGCTGCACAGAGTCAGTCGATATCGGGAGTTACGCCCAGTTCTGTCCCCACTGCTGCATATATTGTTACGCCAATCCCAAGACTTAGCCTGAATTATTCATAAAAAATGCCAATGATTTTTTGCTTCAGCAATATCAGAAAATAGCCAAGATATTGCTGGAAATACATTAAAGAGGAATCTTTTTATATTCATTGGCATTTTTTACCCTGCGGGCGAGCCGATCTCACTACATCGGCTTCGTTGTAGCCCATTCACGGTATACAAATACAACCAAGTGGGCCACTGCCTTGCCAACAATAATGCTAGGGTGGGGTGGAGGGTCTCAACTCGTGAATAATCCAGGCTAAATTCCGACGGCCAATCTTTCTGCCAGTGCAGGGGGTAAACTTGCATCTATAATTCTTTTTTGGGCTTTTTCGATATTGTATGGGAAGCGGTAGAACTCAATTTTTTTCGCATTGGAGTCGTAAATAGCACAGGCAGCCATCGGGTTTCTGTCGCGAGGCTGTCCGATCGAACCCGGATTGATCAGATATCGTACGCCTTTTTCGATTTTTATCTCGTTGACATCGCCTGTCAGGAACGTACCCTCGACGATATGGTCTTTTTCTTCATAAACAAACGGAAAGTGGGTGTGTCCGAAAAAGCAGATCTGGACAGGAATATGGAGGAAAGCTTCAGAGGCGTCGAATTCTCCGAAGATGTAATGATCTTCATCGAATGGAGCCCCATGGCAGATCATGATGTCCTTGTTGACGATCATCGGTCCCTGCTTCAGTTTGTAGAGGTAACTCATGTTCTTTTTGGTGATGTGATCTCTTGTCCAGTGAATGGCCGAGGCAGCTATCGGGTTGAATGTCTGTACCGTGTCAAGCCCGCAGACGGCTTTGTCGTGGTTCCCTCTGATCGTGGATATAGGCTTGAGGAGGCGGATTCTCTGGATGATCTCATTCGGGGAAGCGCCGTAGCCGACCAAGTCTCCAAGAAAGAGGTAATGGTCGATTTTGCGTTTTTGTACAAACTTTAGGAAAGCCAATAAGGCTTCCATGTTTCCGTGAATATCCGTAAAAATGAGATACCTCATGACTAATGAATCCTTGTCTCGAGAAACGATGTGTACATCCTATGGGCCCTATAGGAGCTTCGCACCAGAGGGCCTGCTTCGACTTCCTCGAATCCAAAATCCAGAGCGATTTTTCTTAATTGCTCGAATTCCAACGGGGAATAGTATTTTATCACAGGAGCATTATTTCTAGAAGGTTGAAGATATTGCCCAATGGTTAGCAGATTGCATCTTATCCTGCGGAGGTCGGAAACGGTGTGAAGGATGTCTTCTGATGATTCGCCCATGCCTATCATCATCCCTGATTTGGTGATGGCGCCGAATTCTTTAGCCCGCTCCAACACTTTAAGGGAACCTCTGTAGTTTTCGTTGAGTCTGTTGATAGCTGGATACAAGGACTCGGGGACTTCAACATTGTGGTTAAAAATGTCGGGCTTGGCAGCCACCACTGTCATCAATGCTTCGTCGTCTCCGTTGAAATCCGGGGTCAAGACCTCGATTTTTACCAAGGGGATTTTTAACCTGATAGCTTTTATGGTTTTGACGAAAAGAAACGCTCCTCCGTCAGAGAGATCATCACGGGTAACAGATGTGATCACTACATAAAGAAGGCCCATAGAGGAGGCGGCTTCGGCTACTCGGGAAGCTTCATCTTCAGAGTAAGGGGAAGGGGTGCCTTTTTTCACAGCACAAAAAGTGCAGTTGCGGGTGCATGTGTCGCCCAAGATCAGGAAAGTGGCCGTGCGGTGTGTCCAGCACTCCGAAATGTTCGGGCACTTGGCGCTTTGGCATATGGTGTGGATGTTGTGCTCTTTGAGAAGATTGGAGACCTGGAAAAAGTTTTGATGAGAGGGGAATTTGACCTTGAGCCATGATGGCTTTTTTTTGATCTGTAATTCTGATGAAGACAAAATTCTACTTTTTAATGCACAAATTAATTTTGATTATCTTTCTACCGCTTTTTCTAATAAGGAAAGAGATAATATTATTAAATTTTTTATAAGGATTAATAATATTCGAATTCCCGTTCTCTTTTCAGGCGTCTTCTCATGCGTTTGCGAGCTTGGGCATCCTTCATCCGTCTTTTTTCACCAGGTTTGTAATAGACTGAGTGCTTCTTGATCTCTTTAATAATGGCTTCCTGCTGGACTTTTCGCTTAAATCGTTTCAGCGCGCTCTCTAGCGATTCGCTATCTCCAACAACAACAAATGCCAAAGGAAATCACCTCCTTATAAGATGATGGCAGAGTTTAGCGGATTCCCAGGGGATTGTCAAGCGCCTACCCAAGCCTACCCAAGCAAGACAGGAAAAAAGGGGACGGTTCTATTTTTTCCGGTAGCGGATTTGGCCGCCGACAATGGTGTAGATTGTTTTGGCTGTGAGGATCTCTTTTGGGGCAATTTCCAGGATGTCTTTATCCAGAACAGTGAAATCCGCATATTTGCCTATTTCGATCGAGCCTAAAAAATCTTCCTGAAAGGCCGAATAAGCAGCCCAAATGGTGAAGCCTTTGATGGCTTCTTCGATCGTCATTCGCTGTTCGGGATGCCATCCGCCTTCGGGCCAACCCTCGGGATCCTGCCTGGTCACAGCCGCATAAATCCCCAATAGGGGATTGTTCGACTCGACTGGGAAATCAGATCCACTGGGTATGACCAGGCCGGCATCGATAAACCACCGCCAGGCATAGGCTCCTTTGGTCCGTTCTGTTCCGATTCTGTCTTCCACAAAGTACATATCCGAGGTGCAGTGGGTGGGCTGCATCGCAGGAATGATTCCGAGAGAAACGAACTTTTCGATATCCTGCGGTTCGACAATCTGGGCATGTTCGATACGGAAACGGTGATCTGGTTTGGGATTCTCTTGCAGGGCCTTTTCGTAGGCATCGAGGCAGAGGCGGTTTCCCCGGATTCCGATGCAGTGGGTGTTCACACCCATGTCGGCTTCCAGGGCAGCTTTAGAAATGGCGGTGATGTATTCGTGTGTGATCCTGAGCAGGCCATTGTTGTCTGGATCGTCCTCATAAGGGGCAAAAAAAGCAGCCCCTCTTGAACCGAGGGCTCCATCCAAAAATAGTTTGATACTCCGGACCGAAAGCATGTGATGGCCGTACTGTTCGATGCGGTGTTTCTTGAAATAGGCTGCCAAATCCATGTCCAATGGAAGGTCTTTCTCTTCCCCCAGCATGGCATAAACGCGCATGTTTAGTTGGTTGTTATCTATGAGGTTTCTGTATAGATCGATATGTTGGGGCCCGATTCCTGCCTCATGGACACCAGTCAGGCCGACCGAAAGGCAGCTTCTGACAGCTTTGAGAAATTTTTGTTTGAATTGTTCATCGGAGTCCAGAGGGATGTTATCCAATACTAGGTTCATGGCTCTGTTGACAAGAACTCCTGTGGGTTCGCCGTTCCCTTTGCGGATGATGAATCCACCCACCGGATCGAGGGTATCCTTTGTGATGCCTGCAAGTTCCAGGGCTTTTTGATTAGCAAAGGCGGCGTTTCCGTCGATTCTTGACAGGAAGACGGGATTGTCGGGAGTAACTTCACTCAGAGGATCATGCACGGGAAAATCCTTATTCTCCCAATCGTTTTGATCCCATCGTCCGCCGACGATCCATTCTCCAGGCTCTGTAGATTGGACTCTTATCGCAACGGTGTCGATGATTTCCTGGTAACTTGTGGTTCCTGTGACGTTTAAGGATGTGAGCTCTGCGCCAAGGCTGTGAAGATGAGCGTGGGCGTCTATCAGGCCTGGAAGAACGAGCTGTCCTTCCAAGTCGATCACCATTGTGCTGGGAAGGATGTATTTTTCGACATCTTGGTTGCTGCCGACGAAAACGATTTTGTCCCCACGGACAGCCACCGCTTCATGCACAGAAAATTCCTCGTCCACCGTCACCACTTTCCCTCCGTGCAGAACCAAATCAGCCGGTGCCGGTCTCCCGCAGGAAATGATAGCGGCCAGACTGATGATAACTAGAAAATACAAACATTTTTTATATTTCATGATATTTCGCCTCCTATCGAAGGAAGGATTGCATATTCCATATCCCTAATGAAAAATATATCTCTGAGCAAAAAAATTCAAGAGCAAAAAGACGATTTTATTTGCAATAATTCTGTGCCAATAATTCGGTACCGGGATACCCGACCCCTTAATTATGTTTTTAGATTATTTAGATTTTTTATAGCTGATCGAAAGGCCACTCCCGCGGTTATCGACTGTGGTCTCCAGGTTTGGGAGGCTGAGCAAATAGTCCATGTAACTTCTGTTCCCTCCGCGGCCTCTTCTCCCCCGTCCCATTGACACATTGTGAGTGGTGTAGCAGCCACCGACCTCCAGCTTGGGGAGCACGGCAATCAGATAATTTTTGTACCAGCCCTTGTCCGCGTCGCTGAATACGAAGTCGAGGGATCCCTCCAGGGCGGGAACGATTGTGTGAGCATCCCCAAGGCGAGCATCGATGTATTCTGAAAGCCCTGCCGCTTCGAAGTTTTCCAGGGCTTCGCGGTGTCGCCGCTCATTGATTTCTATGGTGATCAGTTTGCCTCCGGTTTTGCTGATTGCCCATGCGATCCAGATCCCGGAGTGTCCGGTGGATGTCCCGATCTCGAGCGCTATGGTGTAATTATTCTTGAGAATGATGTCATGGAGAGTCTGCCCATCAACGGCCGGCACATTCATATTTCCCCACCCCCAGTCGTGAGAGTCGAGAAAATTTTTAACCTTATTGTCGAGGTCCTCCGTATCTGTCCTGACCGCGGCGCTCGAAAGGGGAATGATCAGAACCAAAGAGGCAGTCAGGAATAAGATCGGAATGAGCTGCTCTACGAATATCTTCATGTTTTCCTCCAGTCTTCATTTCTTTAGACTCTAAAAGACCAGAATTCTTCCGCTTAAATTCGGGGACATTAATTCGGTACCTGTCCCCGAATTAATTAAGAATTAAGTGATTGAGTATCCTGTCCCCAATTTAAATCAGGGCTTTGATGAAATAGAAGGTCATGATGCCGGCAAGGATCAGTTTCAGGAGCATGCCGACCATAACCCCGATAAAAACTCCCCATCCAGCCTTGAGCGCCTTCGACGCTTCTTTACCTGCGATGATTTCTCCAGAAATCGCTCCAAGGAAGGCACCGATGATTATGCCAAAAGGAGGAACGAAAATGATTCCCAAAAGCATGCCGATAATAGCGCCCCAGAAACCATACTTTGTGGCCCCGAATTTTTTCGCTCCCAATGCAGGCAGTAGATAATCCAGCGCTTGAACAATAACAGTCAGGACTCCCAAAACAATCAGAAGTCTTACCGAAAAGGGTTCCCATTTTTTTACAATGGACAGACATATGAGAGCCAAAAAACTAAACGGAGGACCGGCTACTCCTGGAATTATGCAGCCGATGATTCCGATGATGATAAAGATGACGCCGAGAACTATCAAGAATTCCAAGGTTTGTCCTCTATTCGCTCGTTAGAGTGTATTTCTTACTATCATTTTCGTAGAGTTTTTTCTCTCTTTTGACTATTTCTTCGAAACTCGGATCGTCACGCAAGTTGTCATAGCACGGATTATTCAACAAATCTAGGTAGTAAATATAGGGAATGATCTCTCTTTTCAATATTTCCTCATCAAGAAGCTTAATAGCTTCGTCCTCCATGCCTAGGAGAGCCAATACTTCAATATTTTTGCCCAAAGAAAGAGCTAAATCACTTTCCCCTTTGGCTGCGCAGAGAATGGCTCTGTATTTTTTTATCCACGAAGCTTCCGGATCCTGTTCCTCAGCTTCGGTTAGCAGTTCTTCAACCTTGTCGTATTTCTTCATCATGATATTGAGATAGATGTATCGGCCAGGAAATATTAGGGGCTGAATCGGTGTAAGCTCGAAGTACTTCTCAAAAGATGTTGCGGCTTTTTCGAATTTCCCGGTGTACATGTAACACATGCCAAGTTTATAAGGAGTCCAGAAATAATAAGGATCTAACTCGATTGATTTTGTTAACAAGGGAATGGCCTTCTCATAAAGGCCGTGATAGAGATAGATGGCTCCGACGATGAAATTGACCTCGCCTTCATTTGGTCCCATCTCGATGGCGTTTTTCAAAAATGAGAAAGCTTCGTCGAATTGAAGTTTGTATTCATAGTAATAGTATCCTTGCATTGCATTTGATTTCGCTGAGTCGGGATCCAAAGCATAGGCTCTTTCGCTCATTTTTTGCGCTGTTTCTAAGTCCTCCATTAAACCTGTGACGTGATAATGGTGTTCATAAGCCCATGTCAGGCCAAAATAAGCCATCATATAGTTTGGATCGATTTCAAGGGCCTTGTTGAACATTTCCACGCCGGCTTTGAAATCCTCTTCCTTAAAAGTGAGGACGAATTTGCTTTTGGTGTAGTGCATTCCCTTCATGTAGTACTCGTAGGCTTCTAGGTTTATCGGGGGGCCCTTTTTATCGACTGAGACAGATTTCGGTCCCAGTTCCAGTTGAAGAGCCTGGACTATGGACTGTGAAATATCGTCTTGCAGATCGAAGATGCTTTCAAGCTTTCTGTCATAAGAGTCTGACCATATATTGGATGCATCTTCAGCATCGATGAGCTGGGCATTGATCCGGATATTTTTTTCCTCCATTTGGATGCTGCCATCCAGGATCGTATGAACGCTGAGCTCTTGGCCGATGTTTTTGATGTCGCGGGCGGTGTTTTTATAGGCCATCATCGAGTGGAAAGAAATAACTTTGAGCTTATCGATTCTTGTCAGCCTTCCGATGATGGCCTCTGTCATGGCATCACAGATGGGTTCCTGGTCTTGGAACACGCTGTTGTCTCGGAAGGGAAGTACGGCAATGGAGTTTTCCCATTGGGCATCCATTACCTTTACGACATCATGCACAGGACGTTGCCGCAACCGAATAAAGATAAAATATCCAGCGATGATAATGACAATAGTAGCTATAACAAAAACAGGAATGAGGATGAATCGCATCCTTTTTTTTGGGAGCGGAGGTTTGGTCATTTCTTTTTTTGTTTCTGCGATTGTTGACGTTGTGTCTGTCTCTATGCTTCTCAATTCTGTCAGAATTTCTTCTGCTTTTTGATACCTGTCTTCCTTCTCTTTTTCCATGCATTTTAGAATGACAGAGGCAAGATCATCTGGTATTTGGAGGTTAAATTTTTTGGGATGTAAAGGATCTTCCGTTTTGTGCTTCATGGCGATGCTGAATGGTGTATCTCCTTGGAACGGCACCTGTCCTGTGACCATCTCATACATGATGATGCCCAAAGAATAAATGTCGGAGCGCTGGTCTGCTTCTTTTCCCTCTACCTGTTCGGGCGACATATACTCGGGCGTTCCGATGATAGCTCCCTCTCTGGTTATTCCTTCGGTTTTGAGAGAGCGGGCGATCCCAAAATCCATGATCTTGGCATTGCCCTCTTTATCTATCATGATGTTCTGGGGCTTGAGGTCGCGGTGGATGACTCCCAACCTGTGGGCTTCAGAAAGGCCGTCACAGATCTGTTCGGTGATGCTGATCACTTTCCCTGCGGGGAGTTGGCCGACTCTTTTGATGAAGCTCTTTAAATCTTCTCCGGAGACGTACTCCATCGTGATGTATTGCGTTCCTTCCTCTTCGTTCATATCATGCATACGGCAGACATTTTTATGGGTAATATCGCGTGAGAGCCTTATCTCACTACTGAACCTTTCGATGGTTTTTTTATCGGCAGCTATTTCTGGCTTGAGAATTTTCAGAGCAACTTCTACTTTGATTTTTGTGTCATAAGCTCTGTAAACCTTTCCCATACCTCCAGTGCCCAATTCTTCGATGATTTCGTATCGTCCGGCAAAGGATGTGCCTCGAGTGAATTCATCTGCCGGAGTTTCGAGAGTTTTTGTTACCGAGACCGCTGCATTATCTTTGGTATCTATCTCAGCCCCACAATTCCCGCAAAAATGGGTGTTCTCCGAGCTTTCATAACCACACTTTTGGCATTTCATAGTTTATTGTGCCCTAAAAAAACACCGGCAAAAGAGTATCAACTTATTGCAACAACCGTCTCAGCTTGGATGAATTTGATTTGACTTGTCTGATAAACGGATCGAAATCCTCAACACCTATCAAGAACACACGCCCTTTATCCGCCTGGATAAAAAGGGCTTTCTCTCCTTGCAGGACGAGAAAGGCTTTCCTACCGTTTTGAAGCCTGAACCAGCCGGTACGAAGATTGCCGAGCGAAGTGCCGGAACTTCTTCTGATCGGACGCCATTCTGTATCTTGAAGATCATCCACCCAAGCACGCTGGATTTTATCTATTTCGATGACCTGAGTTTTCGATAAGATGGCCTTCAGAGTCAAGCTGTCTTCCGTGACTTTGATCGAGCCGGATGACTTTATGTTCAGGAAGAATATTCCCAGTGCAATACATATGAGGGCGCCCAGGAAGAAGCTGAATTTGCTCCGACTACTTCGGAAAATCCCGCGAATGGCAAGAATTCCGATAGCTATCGATCCGATTCCGATGTAGGTCATAAGTTTGATTGCAGGTAATAGGATTTCCATTTAATCCTCTCTTAGGATTTTAGGTTTTAAATTTCAAGATTTTTTTAGTTATTCTTTGTAGAGGACTTCGTAGATCTCGCGGACAGGGGGCGTGATGAAAAATTTAATGAATTTAACCAGTTGTTCCTGGAAGAATCGGCTGCGTTCTGTTTCGAGAAGATCCTCTTCGGTTTCCCACAAGGTTACGACGTTACAGTTACCGGTTTTCCGGTCGGCCATAAAATAGGCACCCTTGTGTCCCTTAGTTTCCTTGACCAGCGGAATGACGTGTTCTTCAAATATCTTCGCTGCTTCATCTATTCTATCGAGGTGGATTTGAATTCGGAGCATTCTTGCAAACATGGCATTTCCCTCCTTGCTCGCGCGAAATTAGCTTAGCAATTCATAACAAAAAAAGCAAGAAACAGAACCGTCCCCCTATTTACAGATTAAAAATTTATTCATCCAGGTTCATTTTCTTCAATATGGCCTTGAATCTTGGATCCGAGCGTATGTTATCATAATATGGGTTTGTTTTGAGAAACGTCATTTGATAATCACGCTGCTCAAAGGCTTTTTCAAGCCACATAAATCCCTTATCTTTGTCTTCAAGAGTAAAATATAGAATCGCTATTTCTGCTGGACTCACAAATTCATGACGGGACCTTTCTATCGTATTCTCTAATATTTGTTGTGCCTCCGCCATTTTTCCCATCCGTGCATATGCGATTCCGATTCCTAGATCATCACCAACTCTTTCACAATCTTTTATTCCCTCTTCATATTTTCCTTGATCGATGTAGAGCCAGCTTCGGAATAATATGGCAGGCGAAAAATTAGGATCAATATCCAACGTATTTTCCAATTGCTTGAATGATCCGTCATTATCACTTGCATAATATAGAATCAAACCCTTAAAGGCACTGATGATGAGAGATAAAGGATCTAGCTCTTGGGCTCGGTTTATTTCTCTTATCGCTTCATCGAAACGTCCCATTTTCGTAAAATACTCAGCATACCATTGATGGCCTGTGGGATAGTTTGGATTTAGCTCCAAACCTCTCTTGAATTCCCTCTCAGCACCTTCCCAATCCCAATTGTAATCCATCTTATTGCCTGCTAAAGATATGTGAGCTTCTGCCAGTGAATCGTCTATTTCGAGGGCTTTTTTTGCCGCATCTTCCGCTTTCGGCCAAGCATCTTCCGCAGGAAGATAGCTCCAACTTGCCATTGTCCCATAGGAATCTGCGAGTCCAACATAGGCCAATGCATACATGGGATCTATTTCTGTGGCTTTTTGGAAATATCCAACAGATTTTTCGAGATCCTCTTTTGTTCTTTTGTTCCAGAAATAACGTCCCTGTAAATATAAATTGTATGCCTCGGTATTCACAGTGTACCGCTTTTTAAGATTTTCCCGTTCTTCGCCCAATAGGCTGACTTTCAATTCATCGACAATCGCAAGAGTTATCTCATCCTGGATGGCAAAAATATCTTCCTCTTCTTTATCGAATTGATCCGACCACAACACGGAACCATCAGCGACATTAATGAGTTGGGCTGTTATGCGAATCCTGTTTCCTGCTTTTTGCAGACTCCCCTCAAGAATTGTTTTTGTATCTAACATCTTACCAATTTCTTTGGCATTTTGTACTTTCTCTTTGAATGAAAAAGACGAAGACCTTGCCGGCACGCGTATCCCGTCAACTTTAGATAAAGCATTTATAACCGATTCTGACAATCCATCACATAAATACTCCTGATCTTTTTGTGGGCTTCGATCATCAAAAGGCAATACGGCAATTGAAGGCTTTTCTGGGGGGATCGAAATTTCTTTTTTAGAAGGGAGGATTTGCAACAGGATAACAGCCAGGATTGCAAGGGCAACAATGATTACAGCAGGAATGAAAAGCTTCTTCATGCTGAATTTGACGGTAATTTCTCTGGAGGTCATGGGTTTTCTTTTAGGGGCGACTCTTTCTGTGGTGGGGATGCCCTTTTCGATAGAGGTCAATTCCGAGGCCAGTTCCTCGACTGTATGGTATCTCTTACCTTTATCCTTTTCTAAACATCTCAGAATGACCGAGTTCAGATCGTCCGGGATCTGAGGGATTAATTCCTTCGGGGGTTGGGGAATTTCACTCTTGTGTTTGACACCGATAGTAAAGGGCGTATCACCCTCAAACGGAACCTGGCCGGTGACCATCTCATACAGAATCACTCCTGAGGAATAGATATCTGATCTCTGGTCTGTTTCTATACCTTCGACCTGTTCAGGAGACATGTATTCGGGAGTGCCTATCATTACGCCAGAGCCTGTTATCCCTTTTGCTCTTAGGGAACGCGCAATCCCAAAATCCATGATCCGGGCATTGCCGTCTCTGTCGATCATGATGTTTTGAGGTTTTAGATCCCGGTGAATAATGTCCAACTTGTGGGCTTCGGTCAGTCCATCACACACCTGTTTGGCGATGGAAATGGCCTGACCAGGGCTCAAGCGCCCCATCTTTCTGATCAATCCTTTGAGGTCTTCCCCATCCACATATTCCATGGTGATGAAATAAGACCCGTCCTCTTTGTTGAGGTCGTACATCCGGCAAACATTTTTGTGGGATATATCCCGTGCTACCCTCAGCTCGTTTCGGAACCGCTCGATGACTTTTTTATCTGCAGCGATCTCGGGCTTGATGAGCTTCAGGGCGATTTTGGCATTCACCTCTTTATCCAGAACCTTGTAAACTTTTCCCATCCCACCTTTGCCGATTTCTTCGATGACCTGATATCGACCGGCAAAAATTGAGCCCGTGGTTAGTTCTTCTTTGGGAGCTTCGATGGTTTTTGTCGGAACTGCGGCATCTTCAGAAACCTCAAGATTGGTTCCACACTTGCTGCAGAATTGACTGCCAGAAGGATTTTCCGAATGACACGTAGGACACTTCATGCTGGTTCTCTCCTTACAGTCATCGGCAAAAGATTATCAATTCACGCGAAAAAATGCAACAGAAGATTGCTTCAATTCGTTCGCGGTGGAGAAGTTAGGAAAGTTATGAACGCCTGATCCCGTTACTGGAGGCTGGTTAGTCTGGTGCGGGCGTCTTCGAGTTCGGGGATGCCGGGATCGGCGTTTTGCCAGAGGGATAGGAATCTTTGGTAATTCTGTTTGGCCAATTGGCTCCAGCCTTTTTGTTCGAAGATCTTGGCCAAACAGTAATAACTCTTGGCGTAGATGTCCCCGTAATCCAGTCTCCCCAACGTGAGTGGGTGAATCTTCCCATATTCTTCTGAAGCTTCATCCTGATTCCCCGACTTGGAATAGGCAAGAGCCAGGGAATCGAGGAACATGGCGCGGTCGTTTCCCACGATCCACGGATGCCTGTAATATTGGTGAGGCAGGAGGGAAATCGCTTGGTTGAAATTTTCGATGGCTTGCGGAAAGTTGTCCCGGGCAAGCTCTATCATTCCGGTTAAGTGAAGGAAGAATCGGATCTCTTTTTGATTCAACCCTCCCTCTATCGATTGTCTCAACGCGGCAGCCGTCTTCTGTGCTTCGGGCAACGCATTCATGGCCACTTCAACAAGCCCCTTGAAGTACATGACTCTCCTCTGCAGATCCAACCGCACACCACCCATATCGATCTGCAAGGCATTGTTGCATACATTTAATGCTTCCTGGTAATTTCCCAGTCTCATATACATATAAGCCAGGCGTGAGGACAACCACGCTTGCCACGCTCTTTCCTGGACACTCTCTGCCAGCTGTAGGGCCTGCGTGATTTGCGCGACAGCATCATCCCACCTTCCCTGAGACACATACAGGTCTCCCAAACAATCCCAACCGTAAAGGCGGGCCACTTCTTCTGCTTCCCTTGGGAGCTTTTGGTATTCGGCTTCTGCATGGAAAAAATTCTCTTGGGCGTGGTTGATGTCTCCTTTTATCCATATGGCATGGAAGTGTGTTGGGTCCAGAGCCCGGGCTTTATCCGCCTCGATGTGGGCAAACTCGTATTGTCTCTGGCACAGATAATTCACAGCATAATTCCCATGAATCCAAGCCACTTCGTCAAATTCATCCAGATAGAGTTCAAGAATATGCCCGGCTCGCTCGTACATGCCCTTTGCCATGAAAGTTTCGGCTGCATTCGCGTAGTAGAAGAACCGGTCATATCTGTTCTGGATGCACACTTCGTACCGTTCGATGGCCTTGTCCCATTCTTCGATGCTCTTGTATATCAATCCCAGGCGGTTGTTGGCATCGCCGTCCTCTGGATAGAGTACCAGCAATCTTTCGTAGGCCTCGATTGCTTTGTCAAAAGTTGTTTCTGTTGACCTGTAGTATTCTCCCTGGATCTGGTAGAGCTCTCTTTCGGATACGCGGTCGCTGAATTCGAAGGCTCTTTGAAAATACTCTCTCGCCTCAGAAGTGTATCCTAGATTGTTGTAGGCTGTTGCAATCGCTTCGTATGCCATAGCAAATTCGGGGTCGATTTCTGTCGCCCTTTCAAGAGACTCAAGCGCTCTTCCATAATCTGCCTGACGGATATATTCCGATCCCTCGGTAAAATGTCTTAATGCCTCAGGGGAAGATGTCGTTATCTGTCCGACCTGTTCGTCGATATCGGCAGCGATGATTTCATCCGGAATCTGGAAGTTTTCCTTGATTCTTCGTGTCAGCTCGTCCACCATTGAGTAGAAACTTCGCTCTCCGGTTCCCTGCACGCTTTCCGAACCGACGAGCTCACCGGAGTTGGCATCCTGGAGGGTTACGTTTATCCGGAACATGTTGCCTGCTTTTGTGTAGTTGCCGACAAGGACGTTTTCCACGCTCCCTCTTCTGGCTAGATCCCTTAAAACATCGGACGAGTATGTCTGTATTTCCAATTGCCCAAGCTGGTTTAAAATGTCGAACATATTTTCGCCGCTAAGGACACGTAGGTATTGGGATTGGGAGAGGTCAGTTATTAACAGGTCTGAAAGAGCGGTCCTCCAGTGATCTAAGGTGGCATCTCCTGTGTTGTTTTTAAAATACAGGATGGCAAGGGAGGGTTTGTCTGTGGGCACAGGGGTTGCTCGTCTCCCAGACCAAGGCTTCCAGAACACTAATACCAGAGCGGCGGCCAAAATTAAGACTAGGAAGGGAAAAAAATATGTTGGCAGTCCAAAAGGCCGGATGAATTCTTTGAAGGCGATGGGTCTTCGCACCTTTGGGACTTTTTTTGTGTCTTTAAGGCTTGCCTCGATTTCTGCCAACTCCGAGCGCAGTTCTCCGGCGCTTTTATGCCTGTATTCTTTATTTTTTGCCAGGCATTTCATGATGAGCAGGTTCAAGACATCCGGGATTTGAGGGGCCAAAGTTATGGGGCTTTTTGGCGTTTCTTCTATGTGTTTGATGGTGATACTGATTGGTGTATCACCTGTGAATGGCACCTTGCCTGTGACCATTTCATAAAGCATGATGCCCAGGGAATAGATGTCCGATCGCTGATCGACACCGGTGTCCTGGGCTTGCTCGGGGGACATGTATTCTGGGGTTCCAATCATGTGACCTGATTCTGTCATCCCTCTTGATTTTAGGGAGCGGGCGATCCCAAAATCCAGGACCCGGGCATTTCCCTCCCTGTCGATCATGACATTGCCGGGTTTGAGGTCGCGGTGAATGACGTCCAACCTGTGGGCCTCGGCCAGTCCTTCGCTGATTTGCTTGGCGATGGATACGGCTGTTTCCATGCTGAGCTGCTTTGTCATTTTGATCATGCTTTGGAGGTCTTGGCCCGGGATAAATTCCATGATGATGAAGTGTGTTCCCTCGTCTTCACCCAGGTGGTACATGCGGCAAACATTTTTGTGGGCGACTTGCCGTGCGAGACGAAGTTCGTTGCTGAAACGGCCGATGGTCTGTGGATCGCGGGAGATTTCAGGACGCAGGATTTTTAAGGCCACTTCCTGATCGATCTTAGTGTCCAGCACGCGGTAGAGACGGCCCATGCCTCCCCGGCCGAGTTCTTCGATGATCTCGTATCTTTTGGCAAAAATAGTCCCCCGGCGCAGTTCTCTGATGGGCGTTGGGAGAGCTTTGGTGGCTTCTTCGTCCTTTTTAGGTGTTTCAGGTGGGGGAGTGGGCTCTTTGAGTTGGATCCCGCAGTTCCCGCAGAAGTGGGCATTTTCGGGATTGTCTGCCTGGCATTTAATGCACTTCATCGTCTTTCCATCCCTTGATTCCCGCCCAAATAAATTATCAATTCGTGAGAAAAAAAGCAAGGCAAAAGCGTTGGTCAGTAGTGAAAGCGAGGAAATCTATTAGCGATATGATATTATCTCATATTATTGACAAATATATGATAAAATCATATATTATACGCTAGGAGATTAAAATGGTCAGAAAAACAATCGCAATGGATGAAGACCTTGTTAAAGATTTGGATATTTTCGCCAAGAAAGAGCATCGCGATTTTTCAGGTGCTCTCAGGTATACCCTCCGCATTGGACTTTTAGCGTTGGAAAATCCCGACCTCACAGTTCAGGAAATCAAAGACATCCTGGAAGCGATGGTCGATTATGAAATGGGAAATGTTTCTGAGTTGGATCTTAAGGACCTGTGATGCGGCTAGTTGAAACCTCAAAATTTAAGAGATTACGCAAGAAAATAAAAGAAAACCACGAGAAAAAGGCCTTGGGGCAAGCTGTTTCGATAATATTGGAATGTCCAGATGTGGGGAAAAGACTCAAAGGAGAATTCAAAGAATTGCGATCATTCCGTTATGCCGCGAAAGGGCAGAGCAGGAGGCTGATATACAGAAAGGATGAAGGGACGATTGTTCTCATGTCTTTTGGACCGAGAGAAGGGGTGTATAAATAATTTACCTGGATGTCAGTGAGGAGAGACGGGTTTTGGCGTCTTCGACCTCTGGGAGACCAGGGTCGGCGTTCTTCCAGAGATCCAGGAATTTTTCGTAGTTCTCGATCGCTTTGCCCTTCCATCCCGTCTCCTCATAAATCTTTCCCAGCATGTAGAAACTCTTAGCGTAGACATCGCCGTAATTAAATCTGGCTGTTGTTAGCGACAATGCTCTTTCATATGTTTTCTGAGCGTTCTCTAGGTCGTCTTTCCTGTAATAAGCCAGTCCCAGGGATTCGGTAAATAACAAATTTAAGCCCGAAGTTGCTGGCAACAAGGATAATCCTTTTTTAATATACTCAGTGGCCTCGAGGTAATTCTCTTTTTCAAGTTCTATCATGCCCATTAAATAATAATAATTCCGGATCAGTTTTTTATTCGGTGCTTGTTCGGTCATCTCCTTCAGCCTCTCTGCGGTGTTCTCTGCCTCCTCGATGGATCCCATTTCAAGATAGACTAATCCCATATCATGCAAAGTAGCTCTTTGAGTGCCTATATCTTCTTCTGCGATCGCAGTTCCCCAAACTTCCTTCAACTCTTTCAGCGCTTGACTAGGATTACCTAGCCGCAGCTCTGCAGTTGATAACCTTGAACGCCACATCATGTTCCATGTTATCTGACCGAGTTTTTCCGACAGCCTGATCAGCTCATGTATCATTTCTTTGGAATCCTGGAACTTTCCCTGGAGGAGATACAGATCATGAAGTCTTCCAATGCCCCAAGCGTGAACGAGAAGCTCTTCTCTATCTGCGAGCTTTCTGTATTCTTGTTCTGCTTTCTGCAAATCCCCCATATATAAATAAATGTCGCCTTTGCTCCTGATGTTCTGCCAGGAATCGGGGTCGAATGCGAGTGCCTTTTCCGCCTCGGCGCGAGCGAGGTCATATTTTCCCTGGTAGCGGTAAGTTAAAGCTAGACTGCGGCGGATAAAG
>DAOWCB010000075.1 GCA_030633795.1 Candidatus Aminicenantota bacterium
GCAAAGGATGTGGGTTTGACATCTGAGATGCTCGTCATCGCCGATGAAGAAAAGCCCGTGGCTCTTGCCGGGGTCATTGGGGGAGAGAATACCTTGGTTTCCGATTCAACACAAAACGTGTTTATCGAAAGTGCCCATTTTGATCCCGTATCGGTAAGAAAAACAAGCAAGGCAACGGGAATCCAAACCGATGCCGCTTACAGATTTGAGAGAGGAGCGGATGTTTCTTTTCCTCCAGAGGCTGCCAGGATGGCCGCTTCGTTATTCTCCCAGTTTGGCGGGAAGGTGTGCAAGGGTATCGTAGATGTTTATCCCAAACCTCGAAAAATCAAAACCGTCATGCTTCGTGATCACCGAGTGACCTCTCTTCTGGGTGTCGAGATAGATAACGGCTTCATCGAAAAAACCCTTGCGGATCTCGGATTCCAAATGGAGAATAAGCAGCCAGGAATTTGGCAGGTCAAAATCCCTCATTTTCGCATCGATATCGAGAGAGAAGCTGATCTGGTCGAGGAAATTGCACGGTTTTACGGATATGAAAAAATACCTATCCAACTCCCGCCTCTCCGAAGCCTCGAGCCGATCCTCGATCCTAAAAAGGAAAGAATACAAACGTTGCGGCAGCTTATGTTCCATTATGGATTTGACGAAGTCGTGAATTTCAGTTTCATGGATCCTGAAAAAGAGGAAAAATTCACCCCCGATCTCGATCCCATTCCGATCCGAAATCCGATTTCGACGAAAGCAGCTTTGCTTCGGACCACTCTCCTAGGAGGACTGCTGGAAAATGTTGCCTGGAACACAAACAGAAGTGCTGAAGGAGTGCATATCTTCGAAATCGGAAACACCTTCCATTTGAATAACGAAACACACAATGAACATTTGATGCTTAGCATGGTCATGACTGGGAGTGTGGGGGAAAGGCATTGGAAAGAAAAGGGCAAGGAGACCAGCTTTTTTCATCTTAAAGGGACATGCGAGGCGCTTATGGCGCAGTTGCGTTATGGATCGTTTTCTTTCCAGGAAGAGAACCACCCTCATTACCAGCATAGACGTTCTCTGGCGTTGCACTTTAAAGGAGAAGAGATCGGTTGGTTGGGAGCGATCGATCAGAAGATTATGGATGCCTATTTATTGAAACAAGAAGTCTGGGCAGCGGAAATCAACCTGAGTCTTTTGTTCGAAAAGCAGACCCAGGCGTTTCAGTATTCTGCTGTGGCAAAGTATCCCAGCGTAAACAGAGATGTTTCTTTTATCGGAGACAAAAATGTCTCATTCGAGGAAATCAGAGTGGCGTTGGAAAAACTCCAGCTGCCGTATTTGGAAAAATTCACTCTTTACGACCGGTTTGCGGGCTCGTCCATTCCTCAAGACAAGGTGAGCCTATCCTTTCGTTTCATCTTTCGCCGACACGATAGAACACTTCAGGCCGATGAGGCGGATGTTTTTCAAGAGAAAATTATAAACACATTAAGAGCCCGTTTCCATTTTCAATTAAGGGAAGGAGGGAAAATTGACAAGTGAATTGGAAAGACTTAAAATCTTAGAGGGAAAGATCTCCCACGTTGTTGATTACATAAATAAGCTGGTTAGTGAGAATGACCGCATGAAACAGCAGTTGAAAGAACTGAAAGCCGAGAAAAAGGACTTTGAGGGACAGGCAAAAAAAGCAGAAAAGATCGACCAGGACTTGCAGAAATATGAAGAAGAAAGGGTGGCCATGAAAGGAAAGATCGAGCTGATTATCAACAAAATAGATGAACTAGAAATATGATGGACAAAGTTATCGAGATCGAAATTTATGGGCAGAAATATAGAATTAGAGTCAAAGGAGAAGAGGATGAAAAATATATAAGCCATCTTACTTCGTATGTTGAGCAGAAGATGCGTGAGGTGGCCGTGAAGTCAAAATCTGTGGATGTTTTAAAGGTTGCTGTTTTGGCAGCATTGAATATCGCAGATGAATATTTTCTCTGTCAAAAGAATCTCGATCAGCTAAACGAAGTAATCGGGCTTATGGAGAATGAAATAGAAAGTTTGGAGGTTCTTGCGTTTAGAGATGAAAATACTTACGAAAATTTGGAAAAAACTACTGAATGAAGCGGGAATTCCCGTCTTGCATATCATAGATAAGCGAAGGGAAAACTTTATCCATATCTGGAAAATCGAGAAAACACCGCAGATCAGACAATTCGCCAGATGTCCCTCAGAAAGCTTTGATGTCATTTCTTTCCGCTTAGAGTGAGTATTTTCTATACCTCCCATTTTCATCTCCTTTGACGGCCCCTATAAGGAGGTGGTCAAAGTGAATTTTATGCTAATCGTCATTGCTGCTATATTGCTTGTTGCGTCTGCAACCATAATATTTATCTTGGTCAAGAAAGCCGGAGGGGCGCGGGCCCTTTTCCGCGCTCAACAAGAGGCCAAGGAGATTCTTGGAGCTGCCAAGGAAGATGCCCAAAAAATGAAACGAGAGGCTTCGATAGCAGCAAAAGAAAAACAACTCAACTTAAAGGCAGACTTTGAGAGACAAACACGAGACAGAAGCCAAAAACTCAATGAATTGGAGAGACGGCTCGTCAGAAAAGAAGAAAATCTTGAACAGAAGTACCAGGTCCATGAAAAAAAGGAACGAGATTTTTCACAAAAGGAAAGGCGGTTGTTCAATCGCGAACGAGAACTCGTGGAAAAGGAGAAGGAATACCAGGACCTGAAAAAGAAAGCCGTGGAGGAGATCGAGCGGGTTGCCAACATGTCGCAGGAAGATGCCAAGAGAGAATTGATGAAAAAGATGGAGGATGAGGCCAAGCTAGAAGCGGTTCAAGTCGTGCGCAAGATCGAAGAGGAAGCAAGAGAAAAAGCACAAGGGAAGGCAAAGGAGATAATCAGCCAGGCTATTCAGCGTTCGGCTGCCGAGCATGTGGTCGAAACAACTGTTTCTGTGGTCGATCTTCCCTCTGATGACATGAAAGGCCGGATCATCGGCAGAGAAGGCCGGAATATCCGTGCCCTCGAGTTGGCAACGGGTGTAGATATCATCGTTGATGACACGCCGGAAGCAGTAATTCTCTCCAGTTTTGACCCGATTCGTCGGGAAATGGCCCGGTTGGCAATAGAAAAGTTGGTGATGGACGGCAGAATTCATCCAGCCAGGATTGAAGAAGTTGTGGAAACCGTCAAAAAAGAGCTGGAGGACAAAATCAAGCAGGAGGGGGAATCTGTGATCCTCGAGCTGCGGATCCAGGCCCTTCATCCAGAGTTGGTAAAGATGTTGGGCAGGTTGAAATACCGGACAAGTTTTGGCCAGAATGTCCTTCAGCATTCCAAAGAGGTTGCTTACCTTGCTACCATCATGGCCAAAGAATTGGGCTTGGATGCTAATGTTGCGATGAGGGCAGGACTTCTCCACGACATCGGAAAGGCTGTGGATAAAGAGGTGGAGGGAACCCACACAGAATTGAGTGTTGAGCTTACAAAAAAATACGGGGAAAAAGAAAAAGTGATTCAGGCTATTGCTTCTCATCACCGGGATGTCGATTTTCCTTCGATCGAAGCAGTGTTGGTGCAGGCTGCCGATACACTTTCAGCCGCAAGGCCCGGTGCTCGCCGAGAACTCTTGGAAGCCTATGTCAAAAGGCTGGAGAAGTTAGAGGAGATCGCCAACTCCTATGAAGGGGTGGCCAAATCTTTCGCTCTTCAAGCAGGAAGAGAGATCAGGATCATTGTCGAGAGCCAAAAGATCTCGGATGATAAAGCCACCCTAGCTGCAAAAGAGATTGCTCAGAAGATAAAAGAGGAGTTGGATTATCCGGGCCAGATTAAAGTAACGGTTATCCGAGAAATGAGGGCTGTGGAGTATGCGCGATAGGTATGGATTTCTGTTTGTAGGCGATATTATCGGAAGGCCGGGAAGACGGGCTCTGAAGAAATTCCTCCCGGCTCTTCTCGAGAAATATTCCCCTTCTCTCGTTGTGGCAAACGGAGAGAATGCCGCAGGCGGGATAGGCATCACTCCTGACATCTGTCGCCAACTTCTTGCGCAGGTTGATGTTTTAACCTCGGGAAATCATATCTGGGACAAGAGGGATGCTGTCGAATATCTGGATCAAGAACCACGGCTGCTACGGCCGGCCAATTACCCCTTTCCCAGTCCGGGAAAAGGGATTTATGTCTTTGAAACGAAGGAGGGATTTCAGGTAGCTGTTCTCAATCTTCAAGGCAGGGTTTTCATGGAGCCGATCGATTGTCCGTTTCGAGCTGCAGACCGGGAACTTAAGTTGCTGGGAGACCGAAATTCCATCATCTTTGTTGATTTTCATGCGGAGGCCACATCGGAAAAACAAGCCATGGGATGGTATCTTGATGGTAGAGTATCGGTTGTCGTAGGAACCCACACACACGTTCCCACAGCTGATGAAAAAATCCTGCCTCGAGGTACGGCTTTTATCACAGATGTGGGTATGGTCGGCGGGTATGAATCTGTGATCGGTTTAAAGAAGGAACAGGCCATTCAGAGATTCTTGACTTCGCGGCCTCAGCGTTTTGAACCGGGAAAACTGGGATTGGTGTTTTCATCTGTTTTCGTTGAAGTTGACACACAAACCGGAAAGGCCGTTTCCATTCAAAGAGAGATGGTTGTGGAGGAAGTGAAAGAAGATGAATCTGTCTGAGAGGAAAGAGAAGATCTACACGGTCTCTGAGATCACGCGTCAGATCAAGCTCGAGCTGGAAAAAATCTTCCCTGTTCTCTGGATAGAGGGAGAAATCGCCGATTTTAAGCAGGCTCATTCTGGCCATTTGTATTTTACTCTGAAGGATGAGAAGAGTACGCTCAATTGTGTCATGTGGCGTTCGAGCGCAGTCCTTGTACCCTTTGAGCTAGAGAGTGGCCTTCAGGTGATCTGCAAAGGACAGATATCGGTCTATGAACAGAGAGGCCAATATCAACTCTATGTGGAGGGTATCGAACCAAAGGGAAAAGGAGCCCTTCAGCTTGCTTTTGAACAACTGAAGGAAAAACTGAAAAAGGAAGGATTATTCGACCCGAGTGTGAAGAAAAAGCTTCCCCTCTTGCCCAAAAAGGTCGGAATCGTGACCTCTCCGCGGGGAGCGGCAATCATTGATATCATCAAAACTTTGGAAAGGCGCTTCGCCCGTCTCCACATTGTGATTTATCCGGCTAAAGTCCAGGGAGAAGGAGCGAGCGATGAGATCGTAGAAGGTATAGATTATCTAGGAAGTGCCAGCGATATGGATGTCATCATCGTCGGGCGTGGAGGAGGATCTTTGGAAGATTTGTGGGCGTTCAACGAGGAAAAAGTGGCGCGTGCCATTTTTCGTTGTCCTGTTCCGATCATATCTGCGGTTGGCCATGAGGTAGATTTTACCATCGCGGATTTTGTGGCCGATATAAGAGCATCCACTCCATCGGTTGCGGCGGAGATGGTCATAGAGAAAGAACAATCCCTGCTTGAACGCATCGTAAATCTCGAAAAAAGAATTTTCCACCACACCCGGTTTTTAGTCCAAGAAAAAAAACACTTGGTGACGAATCTTATTCACCATCAGGCCTTTCAAAATTTCAAAGTCCGTCTATTCAGTCTGATTCAGCAGGTCGATGAATTTGAAACTCGTGCGAGATACATAATCCAAACCCTGGTCCAGATGATTGTCCAGTCCAAGTCGAGAGTCGATCTTGCGCAAGAAAAAATGTCATCAGCCGTGAAGAGGTTACTGCAAGAACTCCACGGAAAATGGGAGAGGTTCTCCGCTGAACTCGACAATCTCAGCCCTCTGAATATTCTTAAAAAAGGATACACGCTTTGCTGGAAAAATGCCGAACCAAAACTTATCCAGAAAGTCGGAGACGTCGATGAAGGGGAGGAGGTAACGGTTTCTTTTTTCAAGGGAGAATTCACAGCACAGGTTAGAAGGGTTGACCAAAATAGGCCCATCGTATCCCGCCTTCAAAAAAAAGAGGAATAATCAAGAAGGAGGATTAATGAGCGATCAGAGTTTTGAAAAGGCTTTGGCTGAATTGGAAAATATCGTGGACAAGATGGAAAAAGGAGGACTCGCCTTGAATGACTCCTTGGCATTGTTTGAAAAGGGAGTCAAACTGGCGAGGTTTCTGCGTGAAGAATTGGGAAAGGCTGAGAAAAAAATCGATATCCTTCTCAAGGATGAAAAGGGAGAAATTAAAGAAGTGCCCTACGAACTCACGGAGGAGGAAGAAAAAATGCCCAAAAAACAAGAAGCTCCCGATTCCGATGACAACAACAGCCTCCCGTTTTAACCTGGATTATTCACGAGTCGAGGTTGATGTATATGTGAGGCACAGGGTATGCAGCTGTGGTTATCCACCGCAAATGCCCTGTAACGAAGCAGATGCATTAAGATCGGCTCGCCTAATAGGTAAAAAATGCCGATGAAAATATTAGGATACTATCTTGAAAATGTTTTTGTTGTCATTTGCAGCAATATCAGGATAATATTCTGATATTGCTGGAATAATAAGAAGTGCCGGCATTTTTTATGAATAATTCAGGATAGATAAGGATGAACGTTCAAGATAAACTCCATGCGAAAAAAAACGCCATCGAAAAGTCCTTGGACCGTTTTTTGCCTGCGGAGGAAAATCCCCTTGTCAAAGCCATGCGGTACTCTGTCTTATCCGGTGGAAAAAGGTTTAGGCCGTTGCTTGCGCTTGCATCCGGGGAATGTTTTGGTCTCAACCCGGATGCAGTTCTTCCTTTTGGCTGTGCGTTGGAATTGATAC
>DAOWCB010000305.1 GCA_030633795.1 Candidatus Aminicenantota bacterium
ATCTGACGCAGTCAGACGGTGATGCGGTATTGAGCACGACTTGGCTAAAAGAATCAAGATCCAGACAAACACGGGAACACAAGCTATTGTTGTCAAGATAAAGAGCTAACGTGCGCAGTTCAGCGCCGCCGAGAAGAGCGGTGAGGGAATGGCGTAAAAAATCTTCACGGGAACAAAACCATTCCTAAAAGCCAATATAAAGCCTTTTGGTATCACGGAAATAAAGATGCTTCCCTTTAGAAGGAAGAGAAAATAATAAGCGGGGCATCGAAATACAGGCTGTAGTTTTGGGCTAATAGCTTGAAATCACTGAGGAATTCCGGTCGGAGCGGCTTGACAGGTTTGAATCTGTGAGCCAAAGGATTGATGTATTTGCCAGCATATTTGATCCTATAATCTAGGTGAGGTCCGCTCACTTCGCCTGAAACTCCCACCTCGCCTATCTTATCTTCCCCTTTGACCTTGTCCCCTTTTTTTACGTAACATCTCCTGAGATGAAGATACATGGTCTCGTAGTTATTCTTGTGTCGGATCCGGATCATCCGCCCCGATGCACCGTTCCAGCCGGCAAAAAGGACTGTCCCATCTGCTGTGGCATGAACAGGAGTTCCAACTCTAGCCGCATAATCCACTCCATAGTGCGGTCGGTAAACTTTCCTCACAGGATGGAGACGGCTGTGAGAGAAACGCGACGTGATACGTGGCGTGTATTTAAATGGAGATTTTAAAAATTCTCTCCGGAGAGACTCTCCTTCGCTGTTAAAATAGTCTGTTTCTCCCGTATCAGGATAGGTGAAAAGGAATGCTTGGTAGGTGGTTCCACGATTCGTTAATGTAGCTGCGTGTACTGAACCATATCCCACGAATTCACCCTTCAGATACTTTTTTTCAAAAAGGATCTTGAATGAATCATCCTTCCTCAGGTCGATGTAAAAATCCACATCCCATGCAAAAATTTCCGAAAGTTCGTAAGCGAGAGCCTCCTTTTCTCCTTCTCTGGATATGGCATTGGGCAGATTGTTCTCGATGGTTCCCCATATCATGTGAATTTCGGTTTCGTACGGAAGTTTTTTTTCTGTCGCCTCGTACATCCCCCCAATCTTATGGATATGAAGGTAGTTGTCGCTGTTGATATCATACTCGATGGCTGTGATCGTTTCCTGTTGGTTCGTGTACAATCTTATTTCCCGGCCTTCCTTGATCTTTGCTAAATCATAAACAGATTTAACCTCAGTCCTCAGCTTATGAATTTCGGCCGGAGAAAAACCGTGCCTGGATAAAATATCAGAGAGAGTTTGTCCTTTTTTTATGGTTTCTTTGGTCTCATTCAAGGGAGGCAGTGATTCCTCTGCATCAGTCATTGGAGGTTCCTCTATTATCCTTTCCTCCGCCTGTGCTTTGTCTTTTGGGAGGAAGCACAAAGTCAAAAATATTGCAAAGGCGATAATGATGAATACGAGCAGAGGAAGGTGTCCTATCTCCCGTTTTCCGTTTTTTTGTATTCTAATCTTTACTTTCATTTTCCCGGAATGTTTTTCTATCTCCCGATAAAAACAATAATTCATTTGAGGTATTTAGTCAATATCATTGTAACAAACCTCAACCTCACTTGAATCTCTTAACATTTTGGTAAAAGACAGGGTATATTAATGTGGATGAAAGATGAAGACAAGCTCGTGGAAGAAGTACTTCAAGGCAAACATTCTTCTTTTGAGCTTTTGCTGCAGCCGTATCGGCAAGGATTCTTAAACATGGCTTATCGGATCACAGGAGACAGAGAGGAAGCACAAGAGGTCTGCCAAGACGCACTTCTCAAGATATTCAAATACCTGAAGTCCTTCAAAAAAGGCCGCTCTTTTAAAACGTGGTCCTATAAGGTTTTAATGAATACATCCTATGATTATTTGAGGGGAAAGAAAAAGTTCAAGCGGGTGATCGAGAGCCAAAGAAATGCACCTGTTTATGAGGTCTCACAAGTCGAACAAAGAGTATGGAAAAGCCAAATGAAAGAAAAGATTCAGAGTCTGCTGGATATTTTATCACCTAAGGAAAAGGCTGTTTTTTTGCTCCGAGACAGCGAGGGCCTTTCGGTTAGAGATGCTTCCCTTGTCCTAGGTTGCTCCCAGATAAGCGTTCGAACCCATCTTTCACGCGCGCGGCAAAAAATAAAAGCCCACTTTGAAAAAAATCATTTGCAAAAAATAGGGGAGGTAAAATCATGAAATGTCAAAAGATAAAACGGTTGCTCCCTCTTTTGGCCGGGTCTGAACTTCCCGAAACACAAATCTCATCGGTCAGGGCTCATCTGGAAGGATGTTTGCAGTGCCAGAGGGAGTACGAGAAATACACATTTCTTGTCGACACAACCCGAAAGTGGCTTGCAGAGGACTTGGTCGAATGGGAGGAGCAAGAGTGGCGAGAGACGGTTCAATCTGTCGTGAATCAGGGTTCGAGGAAGAGAACATCATTGGTTCCTTGGCCTTTCCCGAGAGCATGGGCCTATACTCTCATGGCCGGAGTGATGCTCGTGCTCACCATACTTATCGTCAGGCCTTCCTTTGTTAAGCAGATCGGCTTAACGCCAAGATATGTGAATGTGGTGGGGGCGGAAAAGCAAGAGGTTATTTCCATGACCATGGTTTCGAAGGAGACAGGACTGAAAATTGTCTGGTTCTTTAACAAAAATTTCAATTTGGAGGAAAATGAATGAGAAAAGCAGCGATATTTTTTGTGGTTTTATTCCTGCTGGGAGGCGTGATCCCTGTGCTTAATGCACAGCAGAACACCGGACCATCCAACCTCAGGAAAGAAATTGTCAAGGTTAATTACATCGATGCACGTTCGGCCTACAGTATTCTCATGCCCTACATGAGCAAGAACGGCAAGCTTCAATTGGTGCGTGAGAGCAACATGTTGATCATCGAGGATATTCCGGAAATAACCGAAAAAATCCTTTCGATATTGAAAGAGATAGA
>DAOWCB010000201.1 GCA_030633795.1 Candidatus Aminicenantota bacterium
AAAAGTGTTGATCATGGATGAGCCAACCAGCAGCCTGACTCAAGAGGACACCCTGCGGCTTTTTAAAGTCATCCAAAAACTGAAAAATCAGGGTGTTAGCATCATTTATATCAGTCATTTTTTGGAAGAGGTACAAAAAGTGGCCGATCGCTTCACCGTGCTTCGGGATGGAAAAAAAATCCATACGGGTCGGATAGAAGAGACAAGCGTAGATGACATGATCCAGATGATGGTAGGACAAAAATTTGTGGAGATGTTTCCCAAGATCGATCATGAAATCGGAGACGTTGTGCTCCAGTTGAAGGGATTGAAAGGCAAGAGGATGGCCGCAAAAGTTGATCTTGTGCTTCGGAGAGGCGAAATACTGGGTGTGGCCGGCTTGATCGGAGCAGGCCGCACAGAAACATTGCGCACGGTGTTTGGATTGGATTCTGTCGAGAAAGGAACAATTGTGGTGGGGAAGGTTGAGGCTGGGTACAGGACTCCCTGGAACAGGATAGGCCAAAGTATTGGATTGTTGAGTGAAGACCGACAAGGGGAAGGGTTGGCCCTATCTCTCTCTGTCGCGGATAATCTCACACTCAGTCGTTTTTCTCCCTACAAAAAATTTGGACTCCTCAGATTGAAACAACGGCGAGAAGCCGTTCAATTCCGGCTGAAACAGGCAAGAATCAAGGTGCAGAATCCAGACCAGCCGGTTTTCGGGCTATCGGGGGGAAATCAACAAAAGGTTGCCCTGGCCCGATTGCTTCATCAGGAAGCAGACATCCTACTTCTCGACGAGCCAACGCGTGGCATAGATGTGATGAGTAAATCCCAGATTTATGAATGGATGGGAACACTCGTTCAGCAAGGCAAAGCCATTATTTTTGTGAGCTCTTATTTACCTGAACTTTTAGGTGTTTGCGACAAGATCGCGGTTTTCCACAGAGGAAAACTTATCGATTTCCGGCCGGTCTCCAATTGGGATACACAGAGCATTATGACAGTGGCGACGCTTGGCCGAATGGCACATGAAAACCAAGTCGAACATTTTGATCTTTGAGGAAAAGATGAAAGATAAAAATCGTATTCAGACGCTGTTGAACTGGCTTGGCCCATTCTTGGGTCTTATCCTGGTTTTGGTCATCTTTTCTTCTATTCCTGAGGTCCAAGATCGATTTTTGAGAATCTCGAACCTGAAGAGTGTTGCCACCCAATCAGTGATCGTAGCCCTTGGGGCACTGGGGATGACTTTTGTCATCATTAGCGGGGGAATCGATCTGTCTGTGGCCTCCAATATAGCCCTTGCAAGTGTTATCACGGCTTTTGCCATAAATGCGGGATTCTCTCCTGTGCTGGCCCTCCTTTTTGGTGTTTTGGCCGGAGGCGTGGTGGGTTTGGCGAATGGTGCACTCATCACATCATTACGGCTGGTGCCGTTTATCGTGACTCTTGGTATGCTGGGAATTGCCAGGGGAGTGGCGAAATGGATAGCCGGAAACCAGAAAATAGATGCCCCGCTCACTTGGGTTAATGAAATCATGGCCAAGAGCCCAAGACCTTCTTGGATGCTCATGGCTCCTGGCGTTTGGATAATGATTTTTTTCGCCGTGGCCATGGCTGTTATATTGCGATACTCTGTATTTGGTAGACACATTTTTGCCATCGGATCGAATGAAGCGACGGCTCGATTGTGCGGGATCCGGATAAGCCGTACTAAAATTTTAGTCTATACGATAGCGGGTCTTTTTTGCGGTTTGAGCGGAGTCATGGGATTTTCAAGGCTGACTGTGGGAGACCCCACGGTGGCAGTCGGACTGGAACTGGATGTCATCGCTGCGGTTGTGATCGGAGGCGGGAGCCTCAGCGGTGGAGCCGGGAGTATTCTAGGATCGATGATAGGTGTTTTTATCATGGCCTTTTTGCGAAACGGTTGCACCATGATGGGTTGGCCCAATTACATCCAAGAAATCATTATTGGGGCCATAATCGTGGCCGCGGTGGCTTTGGACCAGATTCGCCACCGACAGTCGGCCTGACACCATAGGCTGCATCTGTCCTAAAATCAGGACAGGAGGCATCATGTTTTACAGGGGGAAAAGAATGGCATGGATTTTGCTTTTATAATGGTCGGAAAGGAGGAAAGATGAAAAAACAAGGAATTTCATTCATCATCTTTTGTTTGGTCTTTTGTGTTTCTTTTGGTTTCTCCTCAACCCAGGAAGAAGAATATTATAGCTATTCTTTTGCGCGTTTGAATTATGTGAACGGAGATGTCTTTATCCAGAGAGCTGAGGATATGGGCTATGAAGAAGGTACGGTCAATCTGCCTATTGTGGCGGGCGATAAGCTGGGAACCCAGGATGGCCGGGCAGAAATTCATTTCGGCAGGAAAAACTATCTTCGTATCGATAAATACACACAGGTCGATTTTGTCAAGTTGCCTCAAAGAGGAGACGATTTTATCAGCCTGCACATGGTCTCTGGGAACATCTATCTGCGTGTGAACACCCTTAATACAGAAAAGGAATTCGAGCTCCACAGTCCAGATGGATCTTTTTATATTCTGGAAGAAGGACTCTACCGCTTTGAAGTCAGAGATAATCAGGAAACAGCACTTTTTGTGGTGGAGGGATCCATCGAGGCTGCCGGCGAAGGAGGCTTTGAAATTGTGCGTGCCGGAGAAAAATTAGTCGCGGCCAACGGATTTTTCAATGGTGGTCCCGAGTACATTTATGCCGGAAACGAAGATACCTTTACAGAATGGAACAGGGGTCGGGATATCTTTCACAACAGGTATGTGAGGACACAGTATCTCCCTGTTGATATGTATGAATATGAAGCCGAATTGGATTACTATGGCCGATGGGTGTATGAGAGACCTTACGGTTACGTTTGGATTCCTGACGTCAACCAATCCTCATGGCGACCCTATTACAATGGAAGATGGGCTTGGTACCTTCTCAGCGGGTGGACATGGTGCTCTTATGAGCCTTGGGGATGGTGTGTTTCTCATTACGGCCGATGGCACTGGAGAGGCGGACTAGGATGGCATTGGATCCCAACCAGGAGTTGGGGACCGGGCTGGGTGCACTGGTATCACGGTATCGATTATATCGGCTGGAGTCCGTTGAGTTATTACAACCGTCCTGTGGTCATCGTCAACAACCGTTTCTATGGTCGACATTATGACAGATACTTTCCCACTCATTCCCGCGCTTTTACCGTTATCCGCAAAGATCAACTGAGTGCCCGAAACGTTTCCAAGGTGGCCTTGAGTCAATCGGGAATGTCAAGGCTCGGCAAAGTCTCCTTGTCATCCAGACAACCGATGGGCCGTCCTGCTGCCAGCAGAATCGGCATAAAAAGCTCTGTTGCATCGAAAGCTCTTTCTCGATCGAATATCCGTTCTGTCACGAAAAGCTATTCATCGGGAAAATCGATACGATCGTCGGTAGGAAAAAATCTTGTCAAACCTACAGGAAATCCTCGGATATCCAACCGTTCAGGAACGGTCAGCAAAGGCGGTGTCAGTTCAATAAAAACATATGCCTCAAGCACAAAGAGATCGTTGTCAGGCAATAATGCGCAGATGTCTCGTTCTTCCAGCCGGAGTTCTTCATCAAGAGCAGGGATAAAAGCCTATCCCAGCCAGCGCACCTCTGTCAGGAAAAGCCAACCTTCCTCGACATCGAAAGCCAGGTCGTATACTCCCAGTTCATCCAGGAGTTATAAATCGACCATAAAACAGTACTCTCCTCGATCTTCATCTTCCAGTCGATCCTCCTATTCAACACCTAGCCGACCTACTACCAGGATCAAGTCTTCCTCTGCCAGCAATAGATCTTATTCCCCGAGTCGGGTATCGTCATCTAGGAGTTCCTCTTCCTCCGCAACCAAACGATACTCTTCCCAGTCCCGGTCCAGCATAAGCTCGGCTCTTTCCCGAAAATCCACACCGACCAGATCTACCTATAGATCATCCCCGAGCCGATCATCCTCCAGTCGATCCTCCACATCTCGGTCCTTCAAGAGCACCTCACGCACACAAGTCTCTCGATC
>DAOWCB010000354.1 GCA_030633795.1 Candidatus Aminicenantota bacterium
ATAATAGCGGTGGTATGATACTCAGAGGTCCCGGAGCAGAAGGACAAGGTGAATATCCCCGCTCAGATATATCTTTTTACGATATCCTTGGTAAAAACGGGGAAAGGATATTGCCGTTTTACCGGTATATCGTCATCTGGAGCGATCTTTATCCTGTTTGGGGAGGCTTCATCGATTTCACCTACGATATGTTAGGAATTTACTCCTTCTCGAACGAACTGTGGATGTCCCGGGCCGATCTCGACAAAGACGGAGAAATCACTGATGAAGAAGAGGCCTTCTTCGACAAATACATCGACATGGACAACAAGGCCATATCCCTCCACGAGATCGATCATCCCCAGCTAGGCAAAGTGACCATTGACAGGGATACCACAAAATTGAGTGGAAGAGTTCCTCCATTGTGGTTACTCGAGGAGATGTGCCATCGAAACATGGCCTTCTGTCTGCTTCATGCCTGGGAGATGCCCCTGCCCATCATCAAAAAGGTGAAAACGGAAAAAGTGGGTTCCGGACTTAACATGATTAAAGTGGCGCTCTATAACGAACGGCTGATGCCCACCCTTTCTGCCGCAGCCATCCAAAACAAGGTTCAGCACCCGGATATTTTATCCTTGGAGGGGAATGTCAAAGTGCTGGCAGCCGGACAAGCCCAAGGAACGAGCCTCCCTGCCGGCATTCCGAGGCGGTTCATGCGCTATTTCCGAGGACGCGGGGCAGCAGACAGCGATGTGTCCTTGATCGATCAGAAAGATCCCAAGAATTTGAAGCTCAACAACGGCATTCCCGGCAGGAGCGAGGTCGAATATCACTTTTTGGTCGAAGGCAAAGGCAACGTGACGGTTAAACTCGATTCTAAAAAGGGCGGAAGGCACACAAAAACGATCACCATCAAATAGAACCGGAACAACATTTAGGCGATTCGGATGGAAGCCCTGGCAGGATTGCTGTTGACAGCTCTGGGAATGGCTTCCTATTATTATTGGGATGGTGATTAAAGAGTAAACAAGAAGAACCATGAGAGAAAAACAAAAATCACTGGCAGAAAAAGTCAGAAGGGAAACTCTTGAGGCCGAAAAAAGAATCCGCAAGCACATACGTGAGACACCTGTAGAACATTCCGTGTACTTAAGCCAGCTCGGAAGCTGTAACGTCTATCTCAAACTGGAAAACCTTCAATTGACGGGTTCATTCAAATTGAGGGGAGCCGTGAACAAAATTCTGTCCCTCAGCGAGGAGGAAAAAGAACGAGGCTTGATGACGGCTTCGTCAGGAAATCATGGAGCAGCTTTTGTCTTGTTGATGAAAAAATTCAATCTCAAAGGCACCATTGTCCTGCCGGAGATAACCGCTCCGACCAAGATCGAATCTTTGCGTTTAAGTGGCGCAGACATCATAAAACACGGTGATGACTGCATCAAAGCCGAAAATTTTGGCCGGCAGACAGCAAAAAAACAGGGGTTGACCTATATTCCTCCTTACAACGATCCTCAGATTATCGGAGGTCAGGGAACGATAGGGATCGAACTGATCAGGCAGGTGCCAAAGATCAACAGTGTTGTGATCCCGGTCGGCGGAGGAGGCTTGATCGCAGGAATCGCCGGTTACCTTAAATCTGAAAACAAAAAAATCGAGATCATTGGCTGCCAGCCCGAAAATTCGCCTGTGATGTATGAGTCCATAAAGGCCGGACGTATTCTGGATTTGGAGTTCAAACCGAGCATTTCAGATGGTACTCACGGAGGGCTCGAACTCGATACCATCACTTTTCCGATATGTCAGGAGTTGGTGGATGATTTTATCCTTCTGACAGAAGATGAGATCATATCCGCCATTAAAATCATACTGGAAAAACACTACATCCTGATCGAAGGAGCAGCGGCGCTGTCAGTGGCTGCCTTTATCAAACAGAAAAAAAGGTTCCCGGGGAAAAATGTCGTTCTGATTTTAAGCGGGTTAAAAATCAGCCTAGACACCCTAAGACATATTTTGTAAACAGAAATCAGCCCGAAATTTTATAGCGGATTATCCGATACAAATCATCGTGAATATGCCATATTCCTTAGTGCGGACATATTTTTTCCGATGGGGGTAGATTGGGCCGGTGTATTCTCGGATAGATCTTCATTCCGCATATAATACATCATGTGACACTTCGCTTCAACGTTTCTTCCAGGTAAAGGGTGTCTTGAGCCATTTTTCCACCCATGCACGATTGATCCACATCCTAAACTGGCTGTGTTGCATCGTATCGCCGGTGTCATGATCGAGCGCACGTTTGTAATACTTCAAGGCTTTTTCCCGTTCCCCCATAAGATCTTTGAGTTGTCCCATCCATGTATAGGCTGTAAAAATATACAACTTGGAGGTTTCCATCCGAGAGACTTTTTCCATAGCGATAAACGCCTCAGGATAATAGCCGCTGTCGAACAACAGCATTCCCAGCTTAAACCAGAACCTCCGTTGTTCGATATTGAAACCTTCTTCCTTTTCATAGATCAAAATCGGTGCTGTTCCTTCTCGCTTCCAATTGAGGTTTTCCAC
>DAOWCB010000346.1 GCA_030633795.1 Candidatus Aminicenantota bacterium
GAAAATTCGGCCCATACCAGGATGCTACGCCTGTCTGGGTAGCCTCAGGAGGTGGGTATGTCACTTGGGCACAGGATATTAAAAATAAGGACACAACAGCAAAGATGAGGAATAATCTTAGGCCGGGAAAAATTGTCATTCTTTGCTAAATCCTACAAAAAATGAATCAAGTTTTTCTTCAAAAAAGAAAAAGCTTCTTTTGGAGTTGAACATACAGAAAAAAGATGGGCGTCATCGGCATCTATGGCTTTATGTTTGAGCAGGGCTTCAAAATCAAGGACCTCATCCCAGTATTCTTTTCCATACAAAAGAATAATAAGCTGGTCTTTGTGAATTTTTCCCGTCTGGATAAGAGTTAAAACCTCAAAAAGCTCATCCAAAGTTCCGAATCCTCCGGGTAAGGCCACGACAGCTTTTGCGCGATTGACCAGCCAGAATTTTCGCATAAAGAAATAATGAAACATAAACGACAGTTCCGGGGATGTGTAGGCATTGGGAAACTGTTCTTCGGGAATAGAGATGTTCATCCCGATGGATTTGCCACCAGCCCGTGCCGCACCGCGATTTGCAGCTTCCATCAAACCAGGTCCGCCTCCGGTGCAGACGACGAAGTTTTTCCCTTTGGGCTTGAGTTTGATTGCCCATTTTGCCAATCGAAAAGCGATATCTTCTGTCTCCCAGTAATATTTGCTCAATAAAGATCCGGTCTCATCTGGTTTGGCTTTGGATGAACCTAAAAAAAGCACTGTGCTGTTGACTTTGTGTTCGGTCAATCTGGCGAGGGGTTCTATATACTCGCTCTGGATACGGATGGTCCGTGCTTCTTCTGAATTCAGGAATTCCAGGTTTTTGTATGCCTTTTCCGGGTATTCGTCTTTTCTCATATTTGTCTCACTGATGTCATGGGGCCAAGCCTTTTTATTCGTAGTTTAGTAAAAAGTATAAGGCAAATGAACAAGAATGTCCAAAGTCAAGGCTTGCCCCTATATTCTTGTTTTTTGTGTTTGAACTTTGACTCTACCTATTATATTATCCATAAGTCCTAGCCTGAATTATTCAGGCTAGTAAATACACAGGGAATATAACAAAACCAATGAACAAAAAGGCTATAGTGAATAAAGAATATCCAGGACGCCTCATCATAATCGGGCAAGAGGAAACGACGGAAAAGGTTTTGGTTGTTTATGCCATCACGGGGCGATCCGTCTCAAGCCAAGCCAGAAAAATGGAGCGAGAAGAAGATGCAATTTGGGTAAAGCCCACAGACAAAGACCTTCTGAAAAAGGGAAACATAGACCTGCTGATCTACCCGAGCGTTTTCTGTCTATCTCATGGAATTGCAATCAGCAACGGGAAACAAACCGTAGACATCATGGCCTGCTTGGGACAGAGTGAAAGCGCAGCAGAAATTCTTGCGTTTGCATTGAAAAATTGGAATTACGAACCTGACGAACCGACTTTTACACCCAGAATTAGCGGGTGCATCCTTTCGAACAAAAGCGCAGCGCTCAGTTTGATAAGGAAGGCACCGGATGGCTCATCTCTGAGGAATATTTATGAATTTTCCGTTGTTCCAGGCAAAGGCAAAATGATCATGACTTATGAGGGAGAAAACAGAGATCCCTTGCCATCATTCGAGGGAGAGCCGCAGGAAGTGGAAATAAAGGACTCTACTTCCCAAGAGGTGGCAGACAGGATTTATGGATCACTTGCGCCCAAAGAGGGAGGCCAAGATTTTCGAGTGGCTGTAGCCTGCGTTTTCGAGATCGATATGTTATCCAATAAATTCGATACGCATATCGTAAATAGAGCGGAAAGGATGTAAGTTTCAAATGGAAAAATTTCATAAAACAACTCGCAAACAGTACCGGACCAAAGTGGAAGAGGAATTCCCGGACACTCTTCGGTGGGAGAATCTTCAATTTGAGAAAAAACTCTCGATGAGGTATGGCGAGAATCCCGGATATCCTGCAGCCTTCTACCAGGAGCCAGGAGCAACTGGCCCAAACATGGCATCACTGGAGGTTATTCAGGAAGGGACCAAAGGCCTGAGCTACATCAACATCGGAGATATGGATTTGGGGCTCAGATTGGTGAAAAAGCTTTCTGGCATTTATCCTAATCGGCATATTTGCGTTTTGGTGAAACATGAAATGCCCAGCGGTGTGGCGATGGGGGAGGAGCCAGCAGATGTTTTTCAGAAAGCGTGGGGATGCGATCCCCTTTCGAATTTCGGCAGTGTGGATGTATTCAATCATTCGATCGATAAACCTTTGGCTGAAATAATGGTCGAAAAGGGCAGGAATGTGGAGGTGGTGTTTGCCCCCGATTTCACTCCAGATGCCCTCGAAGTTTTAGCGATGAGAAAACCTTTGCGTGTGGTGAAACTTACTGCGCTCATAGATGATCCCTCTCGGGATAACGGCTTGGAGTTCAAAAGAGTTGAGGGAGGCCTTTTGGTTCAAAAACGGTTCGATTCCAAGATCATATCACCAGAATCTGTGGAAGTTGTTTCAGAGAGAATCCCATCAAAAGAAGAGATCGAAGCTGCTATTTTTTGCTGGACGGTAGCATGCTTCACACGGTCTAATGCTATCGTGATTGGTTCTGCTTGCAGGATACACGGAATAGGTTCGGGACAGAGGAGTCGTATC
>DAOWCB010000282.1 GCA_030633795.1 Candidatus Aminicenantota bacterium
AACTCCACAGCAAGACCATCAGAAAAATCGCGATCGCTACACCGAGATCATTTTTCTTTTTTTTCACTTTTTTATTCCTAAAAGGTTAAATTTATATCATTTATGCACACACCGAGTCAACTCACTTCCTCTGAATTATTCATAAAATATGCTGATGACATCATTCATACTCATAAAAGCCAATGTTCAAATTTATCTATCTTATTCATCAGCATATTTTACCCGACGGGCGAGCCGATCTCACTGCATCGGCTGCGTTGCAGCCCACTCGCGGTAGTTCACTACAGCTGCGTGAGCCACTGCCTTGCCCCCCTCTAATGCTAGGGTGGGGTGGCGGGTCTCGACTTGTGAATAATCCAGATTCTGAATTATCCATCGGCATTTTTACCTTTCAGGCTACCCAAGCTTGCCACTTTGTGCGAGAAAAACCATGAAACATAATTTAGTCGGAGAATTTCCACAGAAATTGTGCGGAATTTTTCTCGTGAAGGAGGTTATTCGTGTTTGGATATTTTTTGATGCCAAATCCAGGCTGTTTCGATGATCGTATCCAAGTCTGAATATTTCAGATCCCACTGGAGCAGTTGTTTAGCCTTTTCCCTTGAAGCCAAAAGCACATCCACATCCCCTTTTCTTTTGGGTTTCACGGAATAGGACACCTTTTGACCGGTTACAGTTTCCACTTTTTTGATCACTTCCATGACGGAATACCCCTTATTGGTCCCCAGGTTGATAAACTCACTGTTTTTAAGTACAGGGAGTTTTTTTAGAGCCAGCACATGGGCTTTTGCCAAATCCGTAACATGGATGTAGTCGCGGATGGCCGTTCCATCTTGTGTGGAATAGTCTTTTCCATACAGGCTTAAATCCTTCTTTTTTCCCAGGAGAAACAACAGGATATTGGGGATAAGATGAGTTTCCGGTTCATGCATCTCTCCCATCCGGCCTTCAGGATCTGCTCCTGCAGCGTTAAAATACCGCAACGATATAAACTTCAATCCGTACGCCCGCTCGTAATCCAATAGGATTTTTTCAACGAATAACTTTGTCAGACCATAAGGATTTGAGGGATTCAACGGATGGGATTCAGGGATAGGGATCTGTTCTGGGATTCCGTAAACCGCCGCACTCGAGGAAAAGATGAAAAGCTTTACTTTTGCCTGGAGCATAACGTGGAGAAGATTCAAACTGGTGATCAGGTTATGCCTGTAATATTTCTGAGGATCGGTGTAGGATTCACCGACTTGAATAAGGGAAGCAAAATGGAGCACTCCATGAAAATCGTGCAGACTAAAGATCCTTTCAAGATCTGATACATCCCGCAGGTCTCCTTCGATCACTTTTCCGCCAGGAACCAGTTTTCTCTTTCCTGTAGAAAAATTGTCGAGGATGACAACTTCAAATCCCTGTTGGATCAACTCCTGGACGGTGTGGGAACCGATGTATCCCGCTCCTCCGGTGATGAGAATTTTCATGGATATCCTTTCTTTGCCATTTTTTTAGCTAAAATTAATCCTTTTTCTTTGGTTTCGAATTCATTATCCAGCTGCATATGATACAACTTCTTAAGAAACTTTCCCATCAGAGGGCCTGGGGAAACACCCATTTTGATCAAGTCTCTCCCCATGATGAGCGGTTGAATGGTTTCTTTGGAAACATTCAGTTCTTCGAATTTATTAAGCAACCATCGGCCTTCTCGGTCCAGATTCTGAACGGCTTTCTTTTTTCTCCCTGCTCGATCGGCTGCATCCAGATAAACAAGAAGCTCAATCTCTCCGTCCACATCGGCAGCCAGCCGATTAAAAGCTTTTTTGGTGACAACATCTCGATTCTGCCACAGCTCTGATGTTCGATGGTGACATTTGATCAAAGAAGGGATCATCCTTCTCAGGTTGTAATTGTTCCAAGAGAAAATTTTCATACGGCCAAGAATTCTTTTGGCAATCTTTGCACTGGCAATGTCATGACCGTTGCTGGTGATCACCATTCTCCCCCGCTTAAATTTCCACTGAGTTGTATCTGGCTTGCCCACATCATGGAAAAGTGCGGCCAGAAGCAGAGTGAGAGATTTTTGTTTGTCCAGATGAAATTGTCCCGCCATTCTTTTCGCCTGGTCAATCGTGATCAGGGTGTGGGCCCAGACAGTGTGGTGGCCGAAGATATCTTTTTCGGGATGGAAAACAGAATCCTGGATACAGAGTGTGAGCCTGTAGAGTTCAGGAAAAAGCTGGTACAGGGCACCTAGCTTAAATAATTCGTCAAAACCAGACGAAGGTTGAGGGGAAAGGAGCATTATTTTAAACAACTCTTCCTTGGTCCTCTCCTCGCTTATTCCGCTGAGATCGATATCTTTTGCGACCTCATAGATCTTGGGATCCACAGAAAAATCGAGGACCGATGCGAAGCGGGCAGCCCGAAGAACCCGGAGAGGATCATCAGGAAACGCCTGGGGATTTGTCAGCTTTATGACCTTATCTGCGATGTCATTTTGCCCTTTGAAGGGATCGAAGATTTTTCCATCAGCAAGCCGGACAGCAATGCTGTTGCACCGAAAATCCCTTCGCTCCAGGTCTTTTTCGAGAGGCATATTCGGATCAGCAGAGATGATGAAATCCTTATGTTTGCGAATTTTTACCCGTTTAGGCCTGTCCTTTCTTGGTAGCGCAATGTCGTAAGTCTTCCCTTCGACAGTTAATTTTATAACTCCGAAGCTTTTCCCGACAACGTCAACTTTGCCATGGGATTCCAATTTTTCGATGATCTCGTCAACCGTGTGATGTGTGATCAGAATGTCGACATCTTCCGATGGATCTCCCCTTATCTGATCCCGCACATAGCCGCCAACAGCATAGACATCGCGGCCGAAAAGGTCGATGAACAATTTTTTTTCTCTAAAGTCCATAGGAGCAGGCCTTCTTCATTTCCATTATTGCCATGTTTATCATTCGGGATGTTATTCATTTTACAGGAATTGGAAAACTTATGGAAGTTGGTTTCTTCCATCTTGTGTGCGCATTACCTTCAAGGAACATCTTTGGCGTCAGGCATATCCTCCGCTCTAGTGAGGATCTTTAACGCCATTCCCTCATCGCCCTTCTCGGCGGCTCTGAACTGCGCGCATTAACACCTACTCTCTTCCACTCTAGCTTCTGTTCCCCTGACTGGCCGCATCTTTGATCTT
>DAOWCB010000317.1 GCA_030633795.1 Candidatus Aminicenantota bacterium
GGGCCAATCCTGCCAACTCCCTCCGTTACGAATAACGCTTTATGGAAGCATCTCTCTTTCCGTGATCACAAAAGGCTTAATAACGGTTTTTAGGGATGGCTTTGCTTCCGTGAAGATTTTATACGCCATTCTTCACCGCTCTTCTCGGCGGCGCTGAACTCCGCACCTTAACTCCCATCCTCTACCATTCAGCTCTGTTCCAGTGCCTGCCCGCATCTCAAAATCCTGAACAAAGTCGTGCTCAATACAACATCGCCGACAATATGGGGACGGCCCCAAATTGCTTCCCTCAAAGAACGGGTCACAATGGCTAATCTTCAATGGTCGCTTCAACCATTCCCAAAAGCCCAATTTATCACGGGAAGAGAGATGCATACACGCTTTATGCGTTGACCTTGCCGTTTTGAAAGTGATATTGTCAGATTTGGAGGATACAATGCACAGAATAAAAAGAAAAACGCTTGTTCTAATTGTTTACTGCCTGGTCATGTTTTCCTTTTCTGTATCTCAAACAATGGACGAACCCATAAAAAACGAAATGCTAAGGATCATCGACCAAAAAAGCCAGCTTCTGATCGATGTGAGCGATAAAATCTGGGAATATGCCGAAATTGCCGTGATGGAATATGAGTCATCAAAACTTCTTGAGGAGGTTCTCGAGAAAGAGGGTTTTAGGGTAGAAAAAGATGTAGCAGACCTGCCGACCGCTTTTGTCGCTACTTTCGGTTCGGGGAGTCCGGTCATCGGTATTCTGGCAGAGTATGACGCTCTACCCGGGCTATCCCAGGACAGCATGCCGTTCAAGAAAGTCCTTCAGGAAGAGGGGAACGGCCATGGCTGTGGCCACAACCTTTTTGGCGCAGGAAGCCTTGGAGCAGCGCTAGCCCTCAAGGAGGTCATGGAAAACCATTCTTTACCAGGGACTCTCAAGCTTTACGGCTGTCCTGCAGAGGAGGACGTCGGGGGCAAGCTCTACATGGCCAGAGCCGGCCTTTTTGATGATCTGGATGCCTGTTTAGCCTGGCACCCAGACTATGAAACATCTGTCGATGTAGACAGCGGTCAAGCCGTGGATGATCTGCAGATCGAATTTTTTGGCAAGACCGCCCATGCAGCATTCGATCCCTGGAAGGGAAACAGCGCCCTGGATGCGGTGGAAATGATGAATTTCGGAGTCAACCTTCTTCGAGAACACGTGAAGCCTTCTGTCCGCATCCACTATGTCATCACGGATGGGGGGAAGGTTCCCAACATCGTTCCCGAATATGCCAAAGTCTGGATCTGGGTGAGGGATCTTGACAGGGATGGAGTGAAAGCCGTGGTGGAAAAGGTAAAAAAGATTGTCGAGGGTGCGGCTATAGCAACGGGCACATCCCATAAGATCAATTACATGGGCAGCTATCATGAGATGCTGATCAACAGGGAAGGATCGAAAATCATGCAGAAGAATCTGGAAAAAATCGGGGCGATAACCTATACCGAGGATGAGATCCTCTACGCCAAAAAGATTCAGAACGCAACGGAAGTCGAAGAAAAAGGGATGGTCTCAACCATCGAAACATTGAAGAAACCCGAAAAATATCCGGAAGGAGGATCCACTGATGTGGCCGAGGTCAGCTGGATTACGCCGACGATCCATCTTTCGACAACTTGTGCACCACATGGAATCCCTTGGCACAGCTGGGCCGTTGTTGCATCGAGCAAACATCCCATCGGCTACAAAGGCATGTTCCTGGCGGCGAAAGTGTTAGCAACAACGGCATTGGATCTATTTCGCAATCCAGACATATTGAGGGAGATGAAAAAAGAATTTAAGGAGAAATTAAAGGGCTACACATACAAGAGCGGCATTTCCCCCGATCAAAAGCCTCCGATCCGGATAAAGTGAGAAAACATTCCCTTAATGATCGTTTATAAAATGAGTTTGTCTTGACAGCGTGCCTGAAAATGTATAGTATAACTATACATAATAAGAGGCACACTGTGAAAGCTTCGATTGTTGATCTCAGATACAAAATGAAAGAGGTTCTAAAGGCATTGGCCCGAAAAGAAAAAGTCGAAATTCTATATCATGGCAAAGTAAAAGGAACTATCTTTCCTCAGATGAATGATAGAGATAATAAAGTAAAAAGCCATCCCTTTTTTGGGATGTACAAAAAACACAAAAAGCCCATATCTCAAGAGATGGATGATCTGAGAGGTTCACGATAAAATGGTGTTTGATACAGATGTCTTTATTTGGGTTCAGAGAGGAAACGATAAGGCTGCCGAAATCATAGATAACGCTGACCAGCGGTTCCTATCTATTTTCACGTATATGGAGCTGTTGCAGTGTGCAAAGAACAAGGCTCAGCATAAGGTTGTAAAGGATTTTCTCTCAGAACTTAATTTTATAGTCCTTCCCATCACCGAAAACATCGGCCACCGCGCGTCTATCTACATCGAAGAATACACATTGTCTTCCCATTTAAGAGCAGGGGATGCAGTGGTGGCGGCAACAGCCGTGGAAAATAACCAGCCCTTGGTTTCAGGTAACACGAAGCATTTTAGACCTATCAAAGACCTAAGATTAAAAGCGTTCAACCCAGGATAAGCTAATGTCCTTTACCATGGCCGACCTTGGAATAAGAATACCATGTGGCAAAAAGGCCGAGAAAATAGGTGCCCAGGGTCACAAATCCGTAGGTTTTTCCTATCAGAAACGAGTAGCCGATCATGGCCATCATTGCCAGATAGTACAGGAAGAGGTAGGGCCAGAGCAGTCTTGTTTTTCTGAAATTCAGCTTTAAGATGTAGTCGAATAACAACTCGATTTTCAAGAATAGAATAAAAACCATGGGCAGGATGATTGTCCACCACTCCCGTTTTCCCAAAATATTCAGGATGA
>DAOWCB010000097.1 GCA_030633795.1 Candidatus Aminicenantota bacterium
CAGCCTGCTTTTTAGCTATGAACTCCGCCCAGGCACTGTTTTTTATTTCGGGATCGACGACAATCAGGAACAGGACGATTCGGGCATCTACAAAGTACAGGGCCGGTTCGTCTTCATCAAGTTCTCCTACTGGTGGAGAATCTAACTTTCCGATAGATTCTATCAAGACAAAATTTTCATTTTTTTTCCGAATACGCTAGAATAAGGGACAAATGAAAAAAAGCAACGCCATTTTTATCCTGATTTTTTTGCTTTTTGTCCCATCACTCATCCAATCCACCGAAAAAAAGGAATTCCGTCTAGCTGAGATTATCGACTTTGCCTTGGAAAACAATCCACTCCTTTCCGCCAAAAAAAACGAGGTTGAAGCCAGGAAAGCCTCCTATCAGGCGTCCAAACGCCTCGCCAATCCAGAGCTGGAATTAAACATCGGGAGAGCAAAGGCCTTCGACGAAGACTTAGAAAGAAATACCGGAGGCGTTTTGCTCAGCCAGTATGTGGAAAATCCATTCAAGCGCCATCACAGGATCCAGGTATACGCAAAAGACTGGGAAGCCGCCGAATTCAGTCACAGCACTCTAACTCTCGAGGTAACGTTCACGATTAAAAATCTCTACTTCGAAATTCTTCGGCTGAAATTCATACAGGAATTGGCCCAAAAGAACTTGGATTCCATCCAAAAAATCCACCGATTGATCGAAAAGCGGGCAAAATTGGGCGAGATCAAGGAATTGGAGGCCATCAAACTTTACGTGGAATCGCTTCAAGCCCAGAGAGAACTGAACAAGATCCAAACCGATCTCGTCCTGGCCAAGGAAAATTTGATCGTGCTTCCGCTCGTCTTTCAGACGCTGAAAAAGATCAAGAAATAAAAGTGTTTAAAAGCATCTCGTTCTGGATGAAAGCCAAGTCGATTCTCCTTGTTTTTGTCCTGTTTTTTTCTTGCTCCTCCCTTCCCACAAGTTACATCATCCTATGTGCTGGCGACAGCCTGACCGAAGTCGGCTATCCACGATTTCTGGAACGGAGTCTCAAGGGAGAGGGCATCCGGGCAAAGGTCTTGAACCAGGGCAGGAGCGGTTTTAACTCGAAAGAATATTTGGCGTTTCTTGAAAAAAACAAAAAAACTTTAGCCAGAAATTTTCCGGATTTTATTTGTCTTCAACTGGGAACTAACGATGTTCGTACCGACCACGACCACATATCGGCCGATGAGTTTTACGCCAACATGAAAGAGATTATACGTCTTTTCCGGGATTTTAAAACTCGCACAGGAAAAAACTCTTGCATCCTTGTCGCAACCATCCCGCATATCCCCGACAACACCGCCTTCCCGTTTGATAATCTATCAGGCAAACGGGTCACGCAGGAAATAAATCCCCTAATCCAAAAAATAGCTTTGGAAGAAAAATTGATACTTGTGGACAATTTTTCTATTTTCCTCGAAAATCCCCATTTCCTCCCAGAAGTCCACCCAACGGATCAAGGATATGAGGCAATGGCTAAAAACTGGCATAACGCCTTGATAAAGAAGGGCATTCGATCCACAGGGAAAACTTGATATTTCCCCGCAAAAGTGTTATATTAATACACAAAGATATTCTCCATCTTTTACTCTCAGCATGAAGCCAGGAGTACAATTATGAATAGAAAACTTATCCGACCGAGTCTTACTGATTACAAAGAGCAAAGGAGCAAAGATTCAGCTAGAAAAAAGCAACATCCCTCCTACGATACACACGCAGAAAATTACTATTACCTCAAACAGATGAACAAAAAAACACGCATGGCCCTTGTGCTTGTCGAGGGAGAAACAGTCGAAGGATACATAGAGTGGTATGATAAAAACTGCATCAAGCTCAACAGAAACCAAAAGCCGAACCTGTTGCTCTACAAACGCAGCATCAAATACATGTATAAGCTCGAAGATAAAAAGACAGAAAGCAAACCCGTAAAAAAGAAAAAATGACCCTTCCCAAGGTCGGCATCACTCTTGGGGATCCCGGAGGAGTCGGCCCGGAAGTCACGCTCAAATCGCTATCTTCCTTTTCTTCTCTTCCCGATGTTCAGTATGTCCTGTTTGGATCGCAAGCAGTTATCGATTATGAAAGAGCCGCCTTGAATCTTGATCTCTCCTTGCCTCGTGATTCCATCTCCCTGCATGAGGTCGAATGTTTAACCGACCCTGTGGTGAAGGGAAAACCGACACCGCCCAATGGAACAGCATCCTTTCGCTATTTCGAGGAGGCCGTCCAGCAAGCCCAAAAAGGAAACATCCAGGCCCTCGTCACAGCCCCCATTTCCAAAAGATCCTGGGATCTCGCGGGCATTCCTTGGGCAGGTCATACCGAGTACCTCAGCCAATTCTATCCCGAAGCGATCATGTTTTTCTGGTCGGAGGACCTGAAGGTCGCCCTGTACACCCATCATATCCCTTTGCAGAAAGCCATCGCAAAGGTCAAGGAAAAATCCTTGTTTGAATTCATAGGGCAGCTTGATAAATACATGAACTCAATCCAATCTCACAGCTTCGAGTTCGTGGTTGCCGGATTGAACCCGCACGCCGGGGAACAGGGACTGTTGGGATCAGAGGAAAACGAACACATCCTTCCCGCGATCGAAAAGGCCCGGTCAAACGGCATTCGAGTCAGCGGTCCCTTCCCTCCGGATGTTTTGTTTCGTGATGCGAGGAACAAAAAGGATAAAGTCGCAATTGCCCTTTACCATGACCAAGGCCTTATTCCGTTTAAACTCCTCGCTTTCAACCGGGGAGTCAATCTAACCTTGGGCCTTCCGTTTATCCGGACATCTCCTGATCACGGCACGGCTTTTGATATCGCAGGAAAAGGAATAGCCGATCCTAATAGCATGATCGAAGCCATCCGACTTGCCCATCGATTTGCTTCAGCTCGATAAAAGGATAGGATGAAAATTTGCACGTATAATGTCAATTCCATTCGGGTACGGAAAGATTTGATCGGCGAATGGTTGAATCACAGGAACCAGGATGTGGATGTATTGTGTTTTCAGGAACTTAAGACCATCGCGGAAAATTTCCCTTTCGAAGATTTTGAAAAAATGGGGTTTTCGTGCGAAGTGTTCGGACAAAAAGCTTACAACGGTGTAGCCATCTGCTCCCGGTTCCCGATGGACGATACCCGGAAAGGTTTCGGAGATGCCCAATGGGATGAACAGCGTCGATTCATCGCGACAAATATAAAAGGCATCGACATCATCAACATCTATGCTCCTCATGGGGGTTTAAAGGGAGAAGAAAAATACGATTACAAAAGGAATTGGTACAAAAAACTCATATCCTTCCTCGAAGTTTCATTCTCCCCTAAAGATCCTCTTCTCATCGTTGGGGATTTAAACGTCGCTCGCGCAGACCAGGATGTATTCGATCCCCTGGCCCTCGAAGGTGCAATCGGCACCTTGCCTGAAGAACGGAAGGTATTTCATGATCTTCTCGACTGGGGATTGACAGATGTCTTCCGGCATCTTTATCCGGAATCCAGCCAGTTCACATGGTGGGATTACATCGGCGGAGCCATATGGAAGAACGAGGGGATGAGAATCGATTACGTGCTTTGCACAGAACCTTTGATTGCCCAGATTAAAGATGTGGAAGTGGATATCTGGCCCCGGCGACGTCAGATCCCCAAGCCTTCAGACCATGCCCCTGTGATCGTCAGCGCCACTTCTTAAGCTCAGCCCTCACTTCCCTTTGGAGAGCTCTTTCTTTGATGACCTCTTTTTTCTGGTAAGGCCTCTTCCCCTTGGCTAGGGAAATTTCCACCTTGACCTTTCCTTTGGCGTTGATCAAGACCTTGATTGGCACTAGGGTCAAACCTTTTTCCTTGATTTTTCCGGTTAAACGTTTGATCTCGCGTCTGTGGAGGAGAAGCTTCCGTTCCCGTCTTGGTTCGTGATTGAATCGGTTAGCCGCCTCATAGGGACTGATGTGACAATGGAGGAGAAAAACCTCCCCATCCTTCACCTCAGCATAGCTTTCTTTCAGACTGATCCGCCCTTCCCTAATGGATTTAACCTCGCTCCCCAGAAGGGAAATTCCCGCTTCAAACTTTTCGAGAAGTTCGTAGTTGAAGAAAGCTTTTTTATTCTTGGCAATGATTTTTGTTTGAGGCTTTTTTCCCATAACAAGGGGATCTCCATCCCGAAAAGAGGGGCGTGGCGTAGACAATACGACCAGTACTGAAGAGCAGAAAGAAAAAGATCAGGAATCTACATGAGGGATACTATCTTCAAAACAGTTGGAGAGCATTTCCAGAACTTGAACTTCGATCTCCTCGAACGGACTGCTAGAAACCTCCGAAATCTCTGTAACAATCAGATCTTTCGCCTTTTCCATCATTTTTTTCTCGCGAAAGGACAAGGGCTTGATCAGCTGGAGATAGTACAGACTCTTTAGAACGAGGGCCATATCCTGAATCGTCCCGGATTTCATCAGATCGATATGTTCTTTGTATCTTCCTTTCCAGTTCATGGTCACATCAACTCCGCCATTCCGGATAAAATCAAAAATGTCCTGGATGGATTCTTCTGAGATAGGTTTGCGGATCCCGATTTCTTCAGCGTTAGAGAACGGGACTAATACCAATGTGTCATTGGCCAAAATTCTTACATGATAGATCTGGAAATCTTGCCCGAAATAATTCTCTTCCTGGATATTTTCTATGATTCCGAGCCCCTGATTGGGATAAATCACCTTATCGCCAATCTTTAATACATTCATGGTGTACAAATATTATAAGCAATAATTCCCAAAGAGTCAACTTATGACAGCAGTCCATTCTTCCTTTTTCGCTTGACAGATCAAGGCAGGTTTATTAACATACTGTTTTCAAACAAGAAAGACAGATCGAAAGATGAAAAGAACGTTTCAACCTAACAAAAGAAAACGAAAGAAGAACCACGGGTTCCTCGTGAGGATGAGAAGAAAAGGTGGCCAGCACATCATCAAGAACCGCAGACGTAAAGGCAGAAAAAGACTTGCCGCTTGATGGATGAGAATTTCACACCACAAGAAAGAATAAGAAAGAAAAAAGATTTTTTACATCTTTATAAAAAAGGCAAGCGTTACAGAGGGAAATATTTCATCCTTATTTACCTCTCCAACGAGCTCACTTTTTCCAGAGTGGCCGTCGTTGCCAGCAAAAAACTTGGAAATGCAGTCCAACGAAACAGGACGAAGAGGTGGTTGCGTACACTCTTCCGGAGGAACAAGGAATTGCTCGAGAAACCATTCGACTTAATTTTCATCCCTCGAAAGGAAATACACGAGGCAAAATGGCAGAATCTCGCAGACGATTACCAATCTGCGCTAAAATCCCTTCACCAGAAAAGCTGAATATTATGAAAAAAAGCGTTTTATTCCTGATCCGTGGATACAAATCCGTTTTTTCTCCAATTTTGGGGCAACACTGCCGGTACCTCCCAACCTGTTCGATGTACACCTATGAGGCCATTGAAAAATATGGTTTACTCAAAGGAATGATCTTAGGAACCAAAAGGCTCATCCGTTGCCATCCTTTCCGCCCAGGAGGAGTCGATCCCGTTCCCTAAAGGACCTTCCCATGGAAAAAAGATTATTATTAGCCATTGTTTTATCTTTCGGGGTGCTGTTTCTGTATCAGCTTGTTTTTAAACCCTCTCAACAACCTGTTTCTGAACTTGCCGCGGACATAGAAAAAGCACCCGAACAAAAATCCGTTCCACAGCTCCAGGAGAAGCCTACGGAAACCCCCACCGAGCAAGAATTTCAGGCTGCTGAAGCCGAGACAGAACAGGATATCATCGTGGACACACCTTTGTACCGTGCTGTCTGGAACAACAGAGGGGCACAGCTGGAAAGCTGGCGGTTGAAAGAATACAAAGACGATAATCAAGAAAACCTCGAACTGATTTCGGCCAGGTCTGCAGAATTGGGCCGATATCCCTTCCTCCTGCTCACAGAC
>DAOWCB010000060.1 GCA_030633795.1 Candidatus Aminicenantota bacterium
AATCCTAACATTAAGGTTTATTTAAACTCGAAAGAATGGTACTCTTAAAAATGTTTTGTTGTTATTTTCAGCAATGTCAGGATAACCTCCTGATATTGCTGAAGTAAAGAAAGCAGCGGCATTTTTTATGAATAGTTCAGGATAATTGATACAGGAGGAAAGATTGATTGATTTCAGCTTAACAGAAGAGCAGATGGCCCTTCAAGAGATGAGTCGAGAGTTTGCTGAAAAGGAAATGAAACCTAATGCAGCCAAGTATGATAAGGGTGATGAGTTTTCCGAAGATGTGATGCAAAAAGCGTTTGATGTGGGATTCCTCACTTGCAAGATCCCAAATGAATACGGGGGCGGAGGGCTCTCCGATGTGGACACGGTCATCATCACCGAAGAATTGTCTGCAGGATGTGCAGGAATGTATACAACCATGATGGTCAATGCCTTGGCTAACACCCCAATCATTCTTTTCGGAACCGATGAACAAAAAAAGAAATACCTCACCCCTCAGACAGAAAATATGTCTTTTGCTGCTTTCTGTCTGACTGAGAGGGAAGCAGGCTCGGATGCGGGATCTTTGAAGACAAAAGCCGTCAAACAGGGCGATGAATACGTCATTAACGGATCTAAGTGTTTTATCTCCAACGGAGGTATTGCCGGTATGTACACGGTGTTTGCACTGACAGATCCTGGGAAAGGAGCCCGTGGAATGAGTGCCTTTATCGTTCCCCGCGAGACTCCGGGTATTATCATCGGGAAGGAAGAGGACAAGATGGGGCACCGGGCCTCGAACACCGTAGAGCTTTTTTTCGAGGATGTTAAAGTTCCTGTCGAGAATCTATTGGCTAAAGAAGGCATGGGGTTCATCATTGCTATGAGGACACTGGACAAAACACGAGCTCCTGTGGGAGCTGCCGGCGTGGGAGTTGCCAGAGCTGCGATGGAATATGCTATCGAATACGCCAAAACAAGAATCCAGTTCGGCAAACCTATTGCCCTTTATCAAAACACGGCTTTTAAGATCGCTCAAATGGCAACCGAAATAGATGCTGCCCGGCAGCTAGTTTGGCGTGCGGCATGGATGACAGATCAAGGAATACCCTGTGGAAAAGAATCCGCAATGGCCAAGATGTATGGATCAGATATTGCTATGAAAGTGACGACAGACGCCCTTCAAATTTTTGGGGGTTATGGATACATGAAGGACTATCCGATGGAAAAGCTGATGAGGGATGCAAAGTTGCTTCAAATTTATGAGGGGACCAACGAAATTCAAAGACTGGTTATCTCCAAGGAGGTCATCGGACCGATCAAGAAATAATAAAAGTTCAATACATACTTGGAACCCAGTGCTTGTCGGGTTCCCTCGAAGAACGACTCCTGATGTCTTTTTACACTAAAGTCTAGCCACACAAAATGGGCAAGAATTATTATTTATTCAGGGAAGATAAAGAGAATAAATAAGGGGAAATAAAAGTGAATTTGCAGGAACTTGTGTTCAGTGTAGAAAAAGATTTCCTATTGAATATCTTCCTCTGTGAAATATTCAGGGATTATGCCTATGACTTCCACCCCAGCTCCTTTTGCGAGGTCCAGGAGTTCAATGATTTTGCTATAAGGAAGCTTAGCATCGGCTCGTATGAATGCAGTCTTTTCCTGACGAGTGGCATAAATGCGTCTGAGTTCGTCTCCGACGTCGGCCATTGTCCATAGTTTCTTATTGATATCTACTCGATCACCCTTCAATAACGTCATAACGATCAAACTGCCTGGCGTAGAGCTTGCGTCTTGAGTCGTTTCGGGGAGTTTTACATCGAATCCTTTTTGAACTGTTGGTGTGAGAACCATGAAAATGATGATGAGAACCAATAAGACATCGCATAAGGGGACCACATTAGGCTCAGCATTTGCTGCCATTCCTTCCTCCTTGTATTCTCCGTTCGGTAGCAATTAATTGTATGACAATCACTTGGGGTTTGTCAATGAAAAAAGGAGACGGGTCTATTTTTATTTTCTGTAATATTTGGCCTTTGATTTAATCAGCGAAAAAAATAGAACCGTCCCCTTTTTCCACGGGAGCAAAACCATTCCTAAAAGCCAATATAAAGCATTTTGGTATCATGGAAATGGAGATACTTACATCCGTTACTGAGAAATTGATTTTTTTTATTTGGAAAGGTATATTGGTGAAGTAAAAAAGAGGAGGAAAAATGAAGGAACTAAAGGTCGAAGTCGTGGAGATTAAAGAACAGTGTGGAGCCAGGCACAAAGTCGGAGATTATTTTTTCATAAGAGGAGAAGGAACGATCGAAATACCCGGAGAAAAAAAGGTTTGTCTTTACGCCTTGAACAGCCTTTTTCCTTTCCTGACTGCCAAACAAAGGGAGGATGAGCTTCCGCATGATGATTGGATCGCTGAGACAGAAACCCTATGCTGCCCGGATCCAAAAGGAGTTTTATTCAAAGTCAGCAGAATCTAATTTCTGGTCTTGAAGTTGAATAAAATATGGCGTGCATCATAGACTATGATAAAAGCCAGCCCGATCAATAGAACACTAACTCCGGCTAATAGAAAGCTTCCGTTCTTGAAGAATTTTGTCCCCTGATAGAAAAGAGCTGCCAGGGTGGTCAAGAGCATGAAATAGGCGGGATAGAGAGTGTACTTCTTGGGTCTTTTAATCGCTACAAGATAGGATGAAACCACAATCAAAGCCAGTGCTGCAACTAGTTGGTTCGAAGCTCCAAAAACCGGCCATATGGCTTTATATCCCTCGGTAGCTCCCATTAAACCGGCAAACAAGAGTATTATCGAAGAGGCTGCCCAGCGGTTTTTAAATATGGGGGCCTTTTTCCCAAATAATTCGGTGAAAATCAGCCGACCGAGTCTTGTTCCAGTATCCAGGGTTGTGAGAACAAAGGCATTCAACATGACCATCCCAAAAAAGGAACCAATAGCCAAAGTAATGACGGGAAGAGAAGAGATTATTCTCCCATAACCCGTGGCAAAGGCCTTGATCGGATCTCCCACCGTTGTCATCAGGTACTGGAAGCCGAACTGGTTTTCTGCCCCTGAGGGATCCCACGTCAAGACACCCGCTGCTATAAATATGACGAGACCTGCCAAAGCCGCCTCCGTTATCATCCCACCGAAACCGATCAATTTGCCGGAGACTTCATCCGGAAGCTGTTTGGACGTTGTTCCTCCTGCCACTATCGAGTGAAATCCAGAAATTGCCCCACAGGCAATAATGACAAAAAGCATCGGCCAGAGAGGTCCTCCCTTACTCGAGAAAGAAACGAATGCCGGTGCTTGGATGGAGGGTTGAAACACGATAAGTCCGAGATATCCTAGCCCGAGACCGAGAAAAAGGATCCATGTGCTGATATAATCGCGCGGTTGAAGGAGAAACCACACCGGAAGGGATGATGCGAACAAACTGTATATGATCAGGACAAAAAACCAAAAATTTTGGTTGGACATGCCCAAAACTTTTGCAGGAAGTTCCACAGGCAAAAGCTCTCCCAAATAAATCAAGAGAAAAAGAACGGCGACGGCAATCAACGTGGCCACAGGAGTCGGGATGCCTTTTTTGTAAATCAACCATCCGAATATCATGGCCAGAAAGACCAATCCGAATGTGGGAATCACGATTTCCGGTTGGGACACCAAAGTCCGGGAAGCCACAACGGCGAATACAGCGATGACCAAGGCTAAGGCAAACCAGAGGAAGAGGGAGAAGATTATTTTTGTTCGTACTCCTAACGTTTTCTCAGAAATATCTGCTAAGGAGGTTCCCTTATTCTGAACAGAGGTCATCAGCGCTGTGTAGTCGTGGACAGCCCCAAGAAATACACTTCCCAAAGCCACCCAAAGAAGAGCTCCTAACCAACCGAAATACAGAACACCCAACAACGGCCCAATGATTGGACCGGCTCCAGCGATGGAAGAAAAATGGTGGCCAAAAAGGATAGATTTTTTCGCTGGAGAGTAGTCGATCCCATCATTCATTTCCTGTGCCGGGGTAGGGCGGATTTTGTCGATTTGGAGGACTTTTTTTTCGATGAAACTGCCGTACACCTTATAACCCAGGAATAGCCAAAGGATGAGGACAATAGCAATGATCAGGATGTTCATCGCAGTTATTTTCTCGTTTTAAAGAATATAAACGTCACCATACATAAAAAGGCGGCCAAAGCAAAAAAATCGCCAAGATTGCCAGGCCAGACAAGCCCGATTCCTTCAGGTGTGGCTTTTCTAATAAAAGCATATGCCGCTATTCCTACCATTGCGATCCCTTCTCCTGCGATTAATCCCGATCCGAGAAGTATGCCTTTTTCTCCTTTTTTCTTTTTGAGTTCTATGTCATCGCCTGCTTTTTTCTCGACAAAGTACCGGACGAGGCCTCCCACATAAATAGGCGTCATCGTGGATAGAGGTAAGTATATGCCAACGGCAAACGGAAGAGAGGGTACTCCAAGCAATTCAGCCACGATGGCGAATGCTCCGCCTATCATAACCAGTCCCCAAGGAAGATCTCCTCCGAGCACACCCTCGATCACGGTTTTCATCAAAGTCGCTTGAGGTGCGGACAGAGCTTGTGTTCCGAATTCAAAGGCTTCTCCAAGTAGCCAGATAACTGCTGCGATGGCAAATGCGGATGTGACAACCCCGATCAATTCTGATGTTTGTTGCCTTTTGGGAGTGGCTCCTATGATGTAGCCGGCTTTGAGGTCTTGCGAGATGTCGCCGGCGATGGATGCCGACACGGCAACAACAGTGCCTATGGTGAGGGCTGTGACTTGTGCGATGGTATCTGTCCATCCTAATGCCAAAAACAAAAGGCATGTGCCGAGGAGTGTCACGATGGCCATACCTGATGTGGGATTGGATGTGACCCCAACCATGCCCACGATCCGGGAAGAGACCGTTACGAAACAAAAGGCAAAGATCGTGATGCAAACAGCCGCTATTATTCTTACGAGAATGGAAGTGTCCATGCCGAGGGTTTGTGGGGAGAGGACGAGGAGAATGATAACAGCCAGAACACCGATTCCTAGCACGGTTATCGGAAGGTCGATCTGTGTTCTTTTTCTTTGGACTTGAACGTTTTCCTTTTTCAGATTGAGATCTTTTATTCCCATCTTCAGGGCATTGTACATCGTGGGAATGGCTTTTATGACTGCGATTATGCCAGCCACAGCCACCGCACCCGCTCCGACTACCCGGATATATTTGTCCCAGATTTCTCCTGGAGTCATCTGGGCTATTAATAATTCTTTTTCAGGAAACAACGGAATATTTAGATTTTCCCCAAAATAGGCCATCAAAGGAATGACACCGAGCCAGGATAGGAGCCCACCGGCCACCATGATGGCAGCGATTCGTGGGCCTAATATATATCCCACACCGAGCAAAGCCGGCATCGGTTCTCCGCCCAATTTGGCTTTTTTTAACACAGGGAGGTTGATGTGGATCTTTTCCGGCCAAAGGTGCAAAAACCGGACACATATTGTGTATACCGATCCTATTCCTAGGCCGATGAAAATATTTTTAGCTTTTGCTCCACCTTCCTCAGCAGAGATAAGAACCTGAGCAGCCGCTGTTCCTTCCGGATAGGGAAGAACTCCGTGCTCTCTTACGATCAAGGCCTTTCTCAGTGGGATCATAAAAAGCACACCCAGGACACCTCCGAGCAGGGCTAATGTGCCCATTTTGAATATGCTGGGATTGAATCCCCAGAGGAAAAGAGCAGGGATGGTGAATATCAGTCCTGATGCCAGAGAAGAACTTGCCGAGCCCGTCGTTTGAGCGATATTGCTATCTAAAATGGAACTTTTTCCCAGAATCGGAGTCAAAACTTTAAAAACAGCTACAGAGATGACCGCCAAAGGGATGGCCGTGGAAATCGTGAGACCGACATGCAATCCTAAATAAGCATTGGCTGATCCAAAAATCACGCCAAACAGGGCTCCGACGATAACACCCCTGAGCGTCCAATCTTTAAAAGATGTGTCTTCGGGAACGTAGGGTTGAAATTCTGTCATTATGGCAATCCTTTTTTGAGTTTAAAAACACAAAGGAGTCTATCATACAGAAAACCAAAGTTCAAAGAAATAATCAGGCATGCTGATACGTCGGTCCGCGGATTTTCCGCCTTGTTTCAGCGATGAAAAGAGGAAAGATTGAAAATGTGTATTAAGAGTGTATGTTCAATCCAAGTCTTTCCAGTATAAGGGGTTGATGATTTGGGGAGTCGTTGGAGATCACAAATATTCTTTGGCAGGTCTCTTGTTTGATCGGATTTTTTTGTCCTCTAGAGAGATGCACGTCCACAATGGCATCTCCTTTTGCTATCCAGTCACCTGATTTTTTTTTGAGGGAGAGACCAATCACGGGATGAACTGAAGCTAGATATGACCTTAGAGCATGAAGCTTTTCCATGGCAAGGTGGTGAACATATCCTTTTTTTTGAGATAAAAGTATCCTTTTCTCTGTGAAATCAAGGTGAGCTGAGGTAAACTCGCCGTTGATGATTTGATCCCTCAGCCATTTTTTGGCTTCTATCCTTTGATTGGTTTTTTTTGTCATCAGTAAAAAATCCGCACCGATTTCCAGGGCAAATTTTGTTAAATCCGGAGGCCCTTCCCCTCTAAGGACTTCTCTGGCTTCCATCTTTTCAGAAAAAACTCCAACGGCATTCCCGATGAGCTGACCACCATTGCTCAGGATGATAGAATTGCTGATCTGAAGATCACTACAAATATCTTGCAGGGATTGGGCTAAAATGCGGGAACGTCTTAAACAGGGCGTGTTTATCCAATCATGAATTCTGAGATCAAAAACGACACTTTTGATTTTTTTCTTTTGAAGTGAAGATTTGATTTCATTTATAAGTTCAACAGATAGATTTTTAGGATACTCATAGTTTTTGCACCTGCATAGGACGAGATCTAATGACAAGAGAAGGGGGTACAAGACAAAAGGAATTTTTTCCTCGAGAGATCCAATAGAAAATAATGCCGCTTTTTCCGTCCCTATTGATGCGGGTTTTGTCCTGGGACCTTGGGGATGCATATTTTTCCAGAAACAAGGTGTTTTTGGCTATCTTAGAGTTTCAACGGCTTTTTTATTATCGCTGGTTTTAATAACAAGCAGGACTTTACCCACTCCTGCGGCTGACCCGTAGCAATAGTCAACATCGATCACAGCATTACCGAGGAGTGCCCCTATTTCCGACCCGGTTCCAATGCGGTCTTCAACAAGAATGGTTACAACGGGATTGGATTTGATTTGATACCCCAGAATTTTTAGGTATTTTTTAGCTTTTGTGTTATCCGATGTAACCATGAGGAAAACACCTTTTTTCCCCTCTGAAAACGCATTCAGCGCTCTGAGATTGACTCCTGCATTAGCTAAAGTTCCCAGGACTCGTCCCAGGATTCCCGGCTCGTTCGGTGTTATCACATGGAGTTCTGAATCTAGCTTGACCTCAAACACTTTTTTCCTCCGCTAAGTCAGAGATTATATCAAATTAAGTTATTAAAAAAAAGAAAATGATAAAAACAACGTCATGAGCCACTTTCTCTATATTACCTAAATGTTGGG
>DAOWCB010000311.1 GCA_030633795.1 Candidatus Aminicenantota bacterium
ATCCCTAGCGGCATTAATATACGGGAAATATGGGGAGAATGTCAAATTTTATCAAGGATTAAAGCTGGATTTTAAATCCTCCGTAGGCGGAGAGCCCTGGTGTTCCGTAACCTTTGATCAATTCGTATTGTTGATCCAGGATGTTGTCCATGCGGAGGTAAAGTTGAATATTCGGGAAAATATCCCAGGATATCGTACAGTTAAGCAGACTGAAAGGATCCATCTGAACTCTGGTCGAGATCCAATCGATCCATTCCTGATCATCCCTGGCCCCGATGTGTGTCAAGGAGAGTCTTAATCGCGCTTTTGCCAAAAAGCGGACATTCAGATTGGCCGTGAATTTGTCTTTTGGCCTTCTCAGGAGTGACTCTCCCGTATTCTGGTCCTTTGCCACGATGTTGGAGTAGGAAGCAGAAAAGGCGAGATTTTCGGCAGGGGCAAATTCAAGAAAAAATTCCACACCCTTCGAAGAGGCGTTGGTTATGTTGATGTAACCTTGTGTGTAGTCGTATTCCATCAGGTTTTCGAAAAGGTTGGAAAAGTATGTCCCTCCTAGGCGGACTTTTCCATCCCAGAGGTCCTGCTCGATTCCCAAGTCCCAGCTGGTTGTTTCTTCGGGTTTGAGGCTTTCGTTTCCGATGGGCCCCCAGATGTTTCCCGGTGCATAGAGCTGGTAGAGAGAGGGGGATTTGAAGCCTGTGCCAAAGGTTGCCTTAAGCTTGGTGTTTGTCTGTTGGATAAAAAAGGCTGGGGCGATTCTGTATGTTCTCGAAAGTCCGGATTGGCTGTGTGTATCCAGCCGCATTCCTGCGGTCATAAAAAACACCCCTGCTAGTCTCATTTGATCCTGGATGTAGATTCCTGTGTTGTGGGCTTTTTTCAGTGGAAAAAAGCTTGTCGATGGTCCCCAAACACTCTCTGAGTGATAGCTGGATTCTCCTTGTTCCTGTTGGTATTCTGCCCCGAAGGTCAATGTGTTCGATTTGTGTAGAAAAAGGTTGTTCTGCCAGTCCAGCTTAATCATACTGCTTTTATATAGGGAGCGGTCTGAGTCAAACGGGTGTTGTTCATCTGTGGGATTATCCGTTTCTCTGTTAGAATTGACATGGGAGAGGGTCAATTTTTGTTCCCATCTGTTTTTGAGGAAAAGTCCTCGAATGTGTCCCTTTAAATAAAGCGAGTCATATGTTTGGATGTTGTTCGGATCGTCGCCGAAGGCGCTGCCGTAATTGTCGATATCAGACTTGGTGTCGATGAATCTTGCTGAAAAATCCAGATCGATATTATCAGAAGCTTTGTAGCCTGCTCTGGCGGATAGAGAGAGATTCTTGTACCCATCAGCCTCGGTGTTTCCTTCGAGCGCGGCATTGGCTGCCGAGAAACCTTGTGATGTCAGGGATGAAGCCCAAAAGGAATAATGAAGCCTCTCCACGTTCCCCGTCAACCCGGCAGTGCCGGAAAATGTCTCATAGGATCCTCCGAGGGAGGAAAGATGAAATCGAGGTTTTCCTTGGCCCTTTTTTGTGATGATGTTGATCACCCCTGCCATCGCATCGGAACCATACAGGGTACTTTGGGGACCCCGGAGGATCTCGATGCGTTCGATTCCCTCTACTCTGAGGTGCGAAAAATCATACGTCCGGGCGGGTGTGATGGGATCATTGACTTCAACTCCGTCTATCATCACAAGAGTATGTTCTGAGTTAGCTCCCCGGAGCATCACGGATGCTGAGCTGCCAACAGGGCCGGACTGGAGGATGGATATTCCCAGAACTTCCTGGAGAACCTCGATGACGGTTGCTTTTTTCGTCTGCTCCAATTCTTGTTTGGTGATGACTGTCACAGAGGTCGCAATTTCTTTAAGGGGCGTTGCGATACGACTGGCTGTGACGACGATCTCATACTGGAGATCGGTTTTTTCTGACTCTTGTTGTCCGGCAATCAGGGCAAACGGAAGGAATGCCGAAACGAGGACAACAACTAGGGATTTATTCCGCATGGATATCCTCCTTTAAACGTATGCCCCCGATTTATTCAGCAAAAAAAATCAACCCGATCTTCCTCCCGAAGATGGGCTTTGTCGGTTTAGGGGAGGTCTCCTGACTCTCGGATCGTCCTCCTTCCAGGCCTTCCCATTCCCTCGACGAGAGAACAGTGGATATTCTGGAATTTGTCCCCGATTACAGTAGCGGGGGCTGTGTCCGCCTTTCACGGACTTCCCTGCCCAGTAAACCGTAAGATTCAATTGTCAAAGACGACAGCAGCATAACACATTTTTTCCGTTGTGGTCAAACACAGATAGACTCCGCTCATAAGGTCTTCCGTTCGAATAGATTTCCTTCTCACCTGAAAACCAACGTGATGGGTTTGTCTGCTAACAGGGGTTGTGATAAGATAAAACCGTGAGTGAAAGTCCTCCCGGAAACGAGCTGAAAAACTTATTACCTGTCAAGAGCCGTTGGCGTATCCAACATGTGGTAACAATCTTTTTGCTGGCCCTTTTTATCAGGGGATTTTATCTTTACGACAGCCGCGACAATCCCACGTTTCGGTTGTCTATCGTGGATGCAAGGACTTACGACAAAATCGCACGAGGAATCCTTGAAACCGGGAAACTTTCCCAAGATCTTTTCTGGCAGCCCCCTTTTTATCCCTTGTTCTTGACGGGAGTTTATTCTCTCACAAAAGGTTCCATCCTCTCCGTGAAAATTTTCCAGATGATTCTGGGGGCGCTGACCTGCGTCCTGGTTTATCTTCTGGGTACCAAGATATTGAATCGTAAATCCGGCCTTCTGGCCGGCATCATAACAGCCTTCTATATGCCTCTGGTCTTTTTTGAGGGCGAGCTTCTGGCAACAGGTTGGGCCGCGTTTTGGTCTGTGGCCATCTTGTTGCTGCTTCTCAAAACAACAGAGAAGCCGGGGATATTGCACTGTCTCTTTTTAGGATTTTGTGGG
>DAOWCB010000272.1 GCA_030633795.1 Candidatus Aminicenantota bacterium
CTTAGGGAGAAAGTCAGCCAACTGGAAAAAGAACTTTCTGACCTTAAGGGATAAATAGAGGTAACCATAACAAGTTATTTAATCGAGACCATTACCCAAAGCAGCAAGATAATCACTCCCACAAGTATCCAACTTCCGCCGAATCCAAAAACATCGATCTTTTTTGGCTTCATGATTTCCCAGTTTGAGCCAGGCATGATCTTATCCGTTTCGAATTTCCCGGGATTTTTATAAGATTCCTGCAGAGCCCGCCTTTCCTCATCCTCAGTTTTTTGAACCGGTGTGTGAAGTTTGGCATAAAATCTATCCAGATTCGTTTTGGGTGCTGGTTTTGTGAAAAACGAAACCAAAAACAAAAAAACAAACGGAAACAGGGCGTCAAAAAAGAAACGGACGGCCACCAGCTGGGATCTTTTGAATTCTGAAAAATCGATCCCGAACCAGCTCAACACCCAGAGTTCGGCATGGAATCGTCCCAGCCCCATTTTGGCTGATTCAGGATCTGAAGGATCGATCCGTGCGACGCTTTCAAAAAATACGCCCACAGGCTCGATGACATGTTTTTTCTGGATAGATTGTCCTACAAAGTCAGCACTTCCTTCTTCGACATCTTTTTTTAATGCGCTTGTTGAGTATCTGGCAACTTTGGGTTGGGTTTCCTGGAGGAAGTGTGGATTGTATTTAGCCCAGTTTAATGTAGGAAAAAGGTTGGGAATGATGGCATAAATGATCAGGCATAGTATCACTTGGGTAACTACTGCGCTCTTTGTCAGCCTCCGCCAAATGAAACCCAGCCAAATGGAAGCGCCGAAGATAGCTGGTATGGATATGATGTATTTAAAAAGCTCAAGGAGATTGTTCACATATAGGGCGACTGCTATTCCTCCTAAGAGCGTTACTCCGATGGCGATGCGACCGACAAACAGATAGTGCTTTTCGGATTTTTCCGGCTTGAAAGGTTGGTAGATGTTTTTAATAAACAGGGCTGAGTAGGAGACAGCGCTGGCATCGAGCGTGGACATGTTGGCAGCCAGGATGCCCACCAGCATCAAGCCGATCGCCCCGGGGAAGAGCAGGTCTTTGGACATGTATCCCCATATCAAATCAGGATCATGCAGAATCCCGGTGTATAATCCGATTGCCAGAAGGCCTGCCAAAGCCCAGAAGATCATGATAAACCGCTTGAAAAACATGCCTCCGATCATGCCGAAGCGGGCAGTCATCTCATTTTTGGCTGATCCAGCTGTCTGCATCCCCGGAGCCACAGCTATGATCGAGACGAGGTTTGCAAGCACCATCCCGAGGATGGTGTACCAGGCATATTCGCTCATGGTCACAGATCCAAAAAGCTCGAACATGTAGTCGGGCACCGAAGCGTGAAGACCGGAAAAGCCTCCGATCTTGTGAAGGCCTATCGGGATGAGAATCATGGAGAACGTGATGATCAGCAAACCTTGGATGGCATCGGTGATGGCCGCGGCGCGGAAACCTCCCAGCATGGTGTAGATTCCCACGATGACGGCATAAATGAAATAAAAGAAAATCGGATTGGTATGGGAGATAAATGAATGGAGTTCGCCGCGCTTATTTTTTTCGTTCAGTTCGTCATACCGGATCTGTTCCTGCTGGCTCAGGCCTTTGTCCAAACGGGTTCTGAATGTTTGGTACTCTCGGAATTGCTCCACACTCAACCGTTCTTCATGGGACAATTGTTCTGGCGATTTAGGTGTCATGGCCATCATTGTCTTGGCTGCAATCATATACCCGATTCCTCCTCCCAAAATGGACATAAGGAGGATAAAAATGGCGTAACTTGCGCCGAGTGATTTGCTGTTGAAACGTTCGGTGAAGTAATCCCCGATGGTTGTTAGGCGGATCCGCCGGAAGAAAAAAACGGAGAACCAATAAAAGGGCGTGAGGAAAAGAACCAGGTATTGGATCCACATGCCGCCGATTCCCGTCCGGTAGAGCTCACGCGAAACGGCCACGGCCTGATCGGCATTGGTGGAACAGCCGAAGTTGAGGAAAAACTGATAAAATTTCCCGAGCTTGCGGCCGGCCAGGAAAAAATCACCGGTATTTTTGGTTTTTTCTCCGGCGCGTTTTCCTATCCATAGAATGAGGGCCACATAAAAAAGAATGATCCCTGCATCGACAATGTGCAGGCCCCAAATATACATCTGCTCAACGCTCCAATCCCTAGTTTTTTACTTCGGATCGGCCCCAATGTCAACAAAAAGGGGACGGTTCTATTTTTTTTAAAAGTGGGGTCAAACCTTGACATTGGATAATTTTAAGGCCATCATTCTTACTTCATTGAGAATTTTCTATCTTTTTTATAAAGTGTCCAATGTCAAGGTTTGATCCCTTAAACGAAAAAATAGAACCGTCCCCTTTTTAGGAGGAAGCTTGAATGAAGCTTTTCTGCATCGACTGAGAAACAACGATTTGTTGCTGGGAACTATTGTGACATTGCCATCTCCCGAAATGGCTGAACTCCTTTCCCAGGCTGGTTTCGACTGGTTGTTCATCGACATGGAACACACTTCCCTCGGTGTAAAAGATGTGCAAAGAATTCTCCAGGCTGTCGGGAAAGAATTTCCCTGTTTGGTCCGGGTTCCGACCATGGATGAAGCCTGGATCAAAAAAGTTCTCGAATCCGGTCCTGCAGGAATCATTGTCCCGCATGTGAACACACCCGAGGAAGTCGAAAAAATTCTTCGATGGAGCAAATATCCGCCAGAAGGGACACGGAGTATAGGAATATCCAGGGCTCAAGATTACGGCTTGAACCTCCAGGAATACATGGAAAAAGCCAATGAAATGATTGCCGTAGTCCCGCAGGTGGAACACATCGAAGCCGTCAAAAACTTGGAATCATTCGTTAAAATCCCCGGACTTTCTGCCATTTTTGTCGGCCCGTATGACCTCTCAGGAAGTGTCGGCAAGCTCGGCAAAGTGAAAGACCCGGAAGTTCATGGGATGATTCAAAATGTGCAGACCATCTGTTCCAAAACAGGCATTGTAACAGGGATCTTTGGCGTGGATGCAGAGGAAGTAAATCCCTACATAAAAATCGGCTATTCACTCGTTGCGGTCGGTATGGATACTTCCCACGTTTCTAAATCTGTTCAACAAACCCTCCATGCTCTTCGAAAATAAAAGGGGATTGCTGCTTTGCCTTGAATTCAGCCAAAGTTTGGTGGTATGTTTGCACAAATGGGCGAGCAGACCTTTGTCAAAACCGGCAGA
>DAOWCB010000051.1 GCA_030633795.1 Candidatus Aminicenantota bacterium
ATGTAAAGATATTCCATAAATATGATAGCAAACTTTGTGCCAAATTAAAACCTGCAGGAAAGGCGCTTGGATTTTTTAGGGACTTTGGTTAGAATGTGGCCATGGATTCAGGACATCTAGGTTTTAAAGAGGATTTTTCGAAAACTTTCGGAAAAAGCCTGAAACAATCGGTTTTTCTCCACGAACATGCCAATTTCAAGGTCGGGGGACAGGCGGATTATTTTTTTGCTGCATCCTCCCTCCCTGATCTTGTCCAGGCTGTCCGCTTGGCCAGACAGCACAGTATACCGTATTACATCATAGGGGGTGGGTATAACCTGTTGTTCGACGATGACGGGTTTCGTGGTCTGATTATCAAGAACTGTGTGCAAGGCATAAATAAAACAGGAGTGGCAAAGATCGAAGCCTACTCTGGAACACCAATACGAGAATTGGTTGAGTTTTGCATCGCTAACACATTGCAAGGATTTGAATTTTTGGCTGGAATCCCAGGGACAATCGGGGGAGCCGTGTTCGGGAATGCCGGAGCCTTTGACCGGGATATCGGGAGCTTTTTAACAGAAGCGCTCATTTTAGATAAAAGGGGAGAACAGGTTTGGGTGGACAGGGATTATTTTGCCTTTGACTACCGCCAAAGCCGATTGCGAACCAACCGGAACCTCCTTCTGAAAGCCACATTTTTGCTCCAGAAAGGAGTCCAACAAGACATAGAGGATAAAATAACAGAGAATTTGGCAAAAAGGGAAAAAAAGCATCCTCCTAGAGAAGTGGCCTGCGCGGGGAGTTATTTTAAAAATCCGGTACTTCCTGACGGAAAAAGGGTAGCTGCGGCCTATTTTTTAGACCAAGTGGGTGCGAAAAGCCTAGGCATCGGGGGGGCGGCTGTATTTTCAGATCATGCCAACTTCATCATTAATAAACAAGAAGCCACGACCAAGGATATTTTGTGTTTAGCCCTCGAGCTTAAAAATCGGGTGAAACAGAAGTTCGGGATTGAGTTGGAAGAAGAAGTTATTTACCTTCCAGCAGAGCTTTCAAAGCCTTGAATTTTTCCTCTGGCATCTTACCTTCTCTTTTTGCTATCTGGAGTGATTGATAGGCTATGGTGGTATAAAGGTCGTAAAGTTCAGGAAGCTTGTGCAGGGCCTCCAGGTGCTTTTCGATAGATTTTTCATCCCCTCGAGCGATAGGGCCTGTCAAAGCCGTTGGAGCGTCAATTTTTTTTACATTTTGTAAAGTTCCTTGTACCAAAGGCATCAAAACTTGAGAAGCCGTGGAATTGGCCAAACCGGCCTGTGAAAGCAACTCCGCGGCTGTATCCAGGAGGGTTGCCAGGAAATTCGAAGCCATACTGCAGGCCGTGTGGTAGAGTGGTTTATTGTGGGCTTCTAGGATGAAAAACTTGCCGCCCAGTTGGCGGGTGATTCCTATTGCCAGATTGAGAGCCTCCTGTTTGCCTTCGAGGCCGAAAAAAATATCTTCAAAAGCTTTGGGATCGGGTTTTTTTTGAGGAAAAGACTGGACAGGATGGAGGGATGCAACCAAAGCGCCTCTCTTTTCCAAAGAATTCAGGGATTCTGTGGTGAGAAGTCCACTGCAGTGAAAAACAAATTTATCTTGCCAGTCCATAGCAGAGTCGGCCAACTCTTCGGCCACCGTTTGAATCGCGTCGTCGGGTACAGTTAAGATGACCCAATGGCCATATTCGGCGGCAAATCGGTTATCGTCGGTGAATTTTCCCTGGCCGATAATCTGTTGGCTTTCTTGAGCTGCAGAGAGATTTTTGTCCGAATAGGCTGTTATCCGGTGTCCCTTCCGCAAAAGAGCATAACCGAGGTTGGTGCCCAGTTTTCCCGCTCCTATAATGGCGATGTCACTCATCTGAATCTCCAAAAATCTCAAGCCAGTGATCCACCTCGAGAGGGGAAAGGGTGATGTCTTCCTTATCCATGGCTTTGGATTCTTTGAAATCTTTTAATGTCGTTTTCAGAAGCTTATGGAATTCTTTACAGTCGAGAATTTTAGCCCCGTTAACCCGGGCAAAGGTTTTAATCTCCCTATCAGAACTTACCACATGGAAGTGCCTTAAATCCGTCTGCTTTTCTATCCAATGCTTAATAACTGTATCAGCGGATTCTTCCAGGTCCGGCCACAGAATGGAAAATTCCTTCCTCCGAAATTTTTCGCCGAAAAGATCGGGATCCGATGGGCCGTCGAATACCAAGATGATTTTTGTTTTTTTTGTCGTTTGGAATATCAATAACTGAGCGACTAAACGATGTTTGCTCTTGGGATCGGGCAATTCTAGCGTTGGTATGTGCCCGATAAGGTTATTGCCGTCTATTAAATAAGGCATTTTTCAACTGGGTGTTTCCTATAGCCTTTGACGTAGAATGAGAGCGCTTATTTCCAGAGGCGGCTAGAAGTTGAATGTCTCTCCAGGCTTGAGGATGATGACCTCAGCCATGTTTCCTACCCTGTTCTTGAAATCCTCGGGATCGGCCTCAACGATCGGAAATGTGTTGTAGTGAATGGGAATAACCTTTTTGGTCTGTATGAATTCGACAGCCTTGGTTGCGGACGGTACACCCATGGTGTATCGATCTCCAATCGGGAGAAAGCTCAAGTCAGGGCTGAAAAACTCTCCTATCAGCCTCATATCATAAGTCAATCCCGTATCGCCTGCATGATAAAAGGTTTTGCCATCGAGTTCGATTACGACGCCTGCAGGGTCTCCTTTTTCGGCGGAATGCCAAGCTTGAACCATGTGGATTTTCACCCCGTTGGTTTCAACTGTGCCTCCTATATTCATTCCTTCCGCCGCTATCCCCTCTGCCTCAGCCTCAACAGCAATCTCATGTATGCCAACCAAAGTTGCTCCTGTGTTTTTACAGATACCAAAAGCATCTCCCAAATGGTCGCCATGGTAATGGGTGACGATGACCACATCTGCTTCTGCGATTTTATCTGCGCTTGTGGAAGCCGCAGGATTTCCTGTCAGAAAAGGATCGATGAATACGGCTTTAGATCCATCAATTTTTACTGCGGAATGTCCTAGCCAAGTTATTTCCACGATATACCTCCTTTCCCTAAATTATTATAAAAAATACCGCTGCCATCATCCTGGAGGCCAAGTCATGCGCCGTCCACCTAAAAGGTGAAAGTGGATGTGAAAAACTTCCTGTCCGGAATCTCTTGCTGTATTGAGAACGATTCGATACCCCTTTTCTTCTATTCCTATGTTTTGGGCGATTTGACGGGCTCTGAGGAGGATGTGGCTTAGAAGTTCTTTTTTCTCATCGGGAATGTCATTCAGGGAAGCGAAGTGCTCTTTGGGTATGATCAGAATGTGGATCGGCGCTTGAGGATTGATGTCGTTGAATGCAATGATTTGCTCGTCCTCAAAAATGAGCTCGCTCGGAATATCCTTGTTGACGATTTTACAAAAAATACAGTCCTCCATTTTTGCTCCTTAAGCTCCTCGATCTTCTAACCTGAATAATCCAGGCTAATCCTTGAATCTCTCGATAGGGGCTCCGAGAGATTTCAGTTTATCTTCGATATTTTCGTATCCCCGGTTGAGATGTTCCGTGTCATTGATGATGGTCTCTCCGCTTGCTATCAGTCCTGCAAGCACAAGAGAGGCCGAGGCTCTCAGATCTGTGGCGAGAATTTCCGCCCCTGAGAGGGGAGATTTGCCTTTCACCATGGCCTTATCCCCGGTGACTTCGATGTTTGCTCCAAGGCGCAACAATTCATTCACATGAGAAAATCTTCTGTCGAATATGGTTTCTGTTATGATGGATGTTCCCTCGGCTTGGGTCATCATGACCATGAATTGGGCCTGCATGTCTGTAGGAAAACCAGGATAGGGAGATGTGGTGATATCTTGGGCTCTGATCATATTGCACCCGGTGACTTGCAAGGAATGGTTGTTGATCTTTTCTATTTCTGCACCAGAATATCGCAATTTTTCGATGATCGTTCCCAGTTGGTTGGGAAGGACATTGGAGAGGACAATATTTCCTCTGGTCAGCGCTCCAGCGATCAGAAATGTCCCGGCTTCGATCCTATCTGGTATGATTTCATGTGTGGCCCCTCCCAACTCTTTTATTCCTTTGATGCGGATGGTTTCCTCACCGATTCCATCGATTTTCGCTCCCATCTTGACGAGGAGCTGGCAAAGATTGGCCACTTCCGGTTCCAGAGAACAATTTTTCAACACGGTCTCACCTCGTGCAAGGGATGCCGCCATCAGTATGTTTTCTGTTCCCCCTACTGTTTTTTTCTCGAATTCTATTTCTGTTCCTTGGAGCTTTTTGGCTTTGGCGGTGATGTATCCGTGTTCAAGGCGTATGGATGCTCCCAATTTTTCAAGCCCTTGGATGTGAAGGTCGATCGGCCGCGATCCTATCGCACATCCTCCTGGCAAGGAGACGATGGCTTTTCCATGTCTTGCCAGGAGGGGCCCCAGCACGAGGATGGAAGCCCTCATCGCTCTGACGAGTTCATAAGAAGCTTCCTCTGAGAAGATTTTTTTCACCTGGACGGACAAAGACTTTCGTCTGATGCTGTAGTCTGCACCCAGTTCCTTGACCAATGTTAGAATGGTAAAAACATCCTTCACCAACGGGATATTTTTTAGTCTGACTTTTTCTTGGGTTAAAAGGGAAGCCGCAATGGCAGGCAGAACCGCATTTTTAGCCCCGCTGATTTTGACTTTTCCCTTGAGCTGGAGGTTCTGATTTCCGCGAATCCTGATCTTTTCCATGCAAAATCATTCTAGACCAATACACTCCAAAATTCAACATTGGGGTAAGTATCTTTGTTTCAGTTATAAATGGCGTTTAAAATCTTCACGGGAGCAAAACCATTCCCAAAAGCCGACATAAAGCCTTTTGATATCACGAAAATAAGGATGCTTCCAACATTGGGTCCCTAAATATTTAAGGCTTGGTCGAGGTCGGCAATCAGGTCATCCGGATCTTCGGCTCCCACACACAACCTTATCATCTGGGGCGGGATGTCTGCCAGTTGGCGGGCTTCCTCTCCTTGTTGAAGGTGAGTGGAGATGGCAGGTATGGTCGCTATGCTCTTGATCCGGCCCATATCGCCCGCCCTGTAAATTATCTGCAAACGATCAAACACACGCCTGGCATTTGTTGGAGATCCTTCCACCCGAAAGCTCATCAAATGCCCGTAGCGGTTGACTTCAGTCCCATTCTCACCTTCAGAATCCACGAGTTTCATATATTGTTTTGCCAGTCCGTGGTATGGGAACTGAGGGATTCCAAGGAAGTCGACCTGATACACTTTGGGATGATGACTCAAGAAATCGGCGACTTTTTGGCAGTTTTGACTGACCAGGTCCATTTTAGAACGCAGTGTTCGCAAATCGTTAAGGGCGAACATTGCATTGACAGGAGACGCTGCCGGCCCGGTGTCCCGGAAAGGCAAAAATTTTACGTATTCGGCGAAGCTTTCTTTGAATAACGGATTATCGTTTTTAATTTTTGTGACGATAGGATTTTGACTGATCAAAGCACCTCCGATAGCAAGACCCCCAGAAGTAATCGACTTGGTCAGGGAATGGATCACGATATCTGCTCCGTATGCGATCGGGCGCATTAAGGCTGGCGTAGCACAGGTCGAATCGATAATGAACGGCATTTCCCACGCGTGAGCCAAGTCCGCCAAAGCTTTGATATTACAGAAAGCCTGCTGGGGATTGCTTGGTGCTTCGGCGTACAGGAACCGCGTGTTTTCGTCGATCTTTGCTTTCCATTCTTCCAAATCTTCGGGATGGGTGACCCAGCGGACTTCGATCCCTCTCTCCAGCATTTTTCTTACGGAAAAATGCTGATAGGTTCCGCCATAGATCTGGATCGAGGAGACAAAATTGATTTTTTCAGGCCCGTCCTTTTGTTTGGCCAAAAAGGGATCGACAGCAAGCATGATTGCAGACATCCCGGAGGCTGTTACGAGACATGACGTCTCACAACCGGTTTTGTATCCCTCGAGAAGAGCAAGAACCCATTCCAGATAATAAGTGGTGGGATTGGCAAATCGTGTGTAACACCATGTAGGAATGAGATAAGCCAGAGCTGCTTCCATCTCGTCTGAATCTCTGTAGGCTTGAGCAGCAGCCAGATAGACCGGCTCGATGACTGCGCCTTGATTCTGCTCCAGGGCCTCTTCCACTGTGTACAGACCATGTACGGCTATCGTATCGAACTTGAGCTTTTTAACTCGTTCGAGCTGCTTTTTTTTCTTCTCCAGGTTTTTTTTTGCCTCTTCTATGTATTTTTTGACACCAGGCCCGTATTCCGCTCCGTCAGACATGTTTTCCTCTCTCCCAATCCGGTTGGCCTTTCGGCCTTTCCCCTGCTTTGTATCTTTCGATTGTCCGGCGCAATCTTTTTACGCCTTCGATAATCTCTTCTCTGGTTGGAAAAGAAAAGTTGATCCGCATTGTGTTGTACATACGGAGTCCTTTCGGATAACAAACCTCGCCCGGGACAAAGGCCACCATTTCTTCGATGGCCAAGTAAAAGATATCCAGCGTGTTCAACTCTTCAGGAACCGTTATCCATAGGAAGAGTCCTCCTTCCGGTTTTGTCCATTTCACTCCCGTTTCTTCAGGGAAATTTTCTTCCATGGCCCCAAGAAAAAAATTGAGCTTTTCTGCATAATAAGCTTTGGCTTTTTGAAAATGGGCATCCAGATCGTATTCTCGCAGGAAAGCCGTGCAGATGTCTTGGTTCAGTTTGGGAGTGTTGAGGATGTTTGATCCCTTGATGAAAGTAAATTTTTTAATAATGTCTGGAGGGCCGATGTTGAACCCGACTCGAATCCCTGGACAGAGAATTTTAGAAAATGTATAGAGTCCGATCACATTTCCTTGGTTTTTGTCCAGCGAATAGATGGAGGGGAGATGTTCTCCCTTGTAACGCAGTTCTCTGTATGGACTGTCCTCCACGATAGGAATTTTGTATCTTTTGCCCAGCTCAAGAATTGCCAGTCTTTTTTCCAAACTCATTGTTATGCCAGAAGGATTCTGAAAGTCAGGGACCAAGTAGATGAATTTGGGCTGCTTTCCCTTGTCTAACAGGTCCTGGATTCCCTTATCCATGCCTTCCACATCCGATCCATCTTCCTGGATATCTAGGGCAAGATATTTGGCGTCTTCCAGTTCGAATGCAGCCAGCGCACCCCCAAAAGTTGGGAGGTCGATAACAACAAGATCTTGTGTGTCGAGAAACAGCCTTCCCATAAGATCCAATCCATGTTGACCGGATGAAGTGATCATGATGTTTTCCGGTTCGATAAAGATATTATCTGTCTTGAGATATTCGATGACCGCTGCAATCAGGTCATTTTCGCCTGGGATTGGAGAGTATTGAAGGACAGATTCATAATTTTCTTTGATGGCTCTTTCTGCGGCCCGTTGAATTAGATCTACCGGAAAAATATCACTTGATGGAAGTCCTCCGGCAAAGGAGATGATTTCCGGATCCTTCAAGTACCGGAGCATTTTTCCGATGACATATCCTTCAAAATCTTTCATGGTAGTGGCGAATAGATTTTTCACAGATTTATCCTGTCTTTGCTGAGTAGCGGTCGGGGGCATCAAAAATGTCCATGACCTGGACTCGACTGAGGAATGTTGCCGAATGTTCCACTCCTTCGGGGATATAATACCAGTCTCCCTTTCGATATATCTTTGTTTCTCCTCCGATAGTCAACGACATCTCTCCCTCAAACACCACTCCCCACTGGCTATTGTGGGAGTGAGGAGGAACTTTGCCCACAGGTTGGATGTCAAAAAAAACTATCTGTTTGTCGGTACTCTGGAAAAGCCAACCCCTGACTCCCTCCAGCGGGATTTCGATTTCCGGGAGATCCCTTATCATTTCTGGATAGGGTGTACCCTCCCATTGATTCATTAATTCTTTCATTTTTTTTCCTTAAAAAATGGCTTTGACAAAACCTCCGTCCACTTGAA
>DAOWCB010000148.1 GCA_030633795.1 Candidatus Aminicenantota bacterium
ATAGATCGAGGATCCGCCAGAGCGGTATCGGGATCCCCCTTGGCAAAAGGGATGGTGAACATCTTGAATAAGGAAGGATCGGTATACCCTCCCAATTCCAGAAAAACCTGGTCGTCATATTTCATCCGCCATTGGGCAAAACAAAACCGGGCCTGTTCCTTAATTTCGGGAATCTCTTCCTTCAAAGCTGGTCCGAGTGGGCCTTGGTTGATGGCCCAAGTGACGACCTCCGCATATTGGATGTGTTGGAGTATCCTGTAGACATTGTTGCCATTTTTGTGATACCTGTCGTAACTCAACTCATGCTGTACCCAAAATAGGATCAGGATAGTGCAGGCCATGCCGATCGCCAATCCGGTGATGTTAAGGAAGGAAAATCCCTTGTGTCTGATCAAATTCCGAAGAGCGATTTTTAAATTATTACGAAACATTTGCACACTCCAATAGATGGATTCTTTTAACGATGAGGGGACCAGGAGGATGACTTGGCTCCAATACCAAAGCAAGGCAACAAGTTTCCCCTTATCCTTTATTTTCTCCCGAAAGATTTCATCAAAATCTCCGACCAGGGATTCCCGTTCATTGTCAGGCAACAGGAACCACAGGATCCTCCATCCCGGTTTCGGTTGAAAATAACTCTCTCTTTTCACTATGTCTTACTCAAAGCGTTTGCTTTCAAGTAATCCGTCCATAAACGATCACTGACCTTCTTATTTTCTTGGAGAGCCGCAAGACCTGTGGATGCTAGCCGATAGATTTTTTTCCTGCGTCCGCCACGAACAGCTGTCGATTCACCGAATGAAGCAGCTATTAATCCTTGTTTTTCTATGCGCCGCAATGGAATGTGAACAGCTCCGATGGACAACTCTCTCCCTATGATCTTTGACAAATGTTTCCGTATTGCTACAAGATAGGCCTCTTCCTGAAGATACCCGATGGCCAACAAAATTTGCTCTTCCCTTTGACTCAAATATTCCATGGTTTTCTCACAGGCGCTTATTTCTTACTAATATGTAGAACATTTCATACTCTAAGACGTCACAACTATACAAAAGGTTGACCCTTGTTAATAAAAATTTATTACCAACTTCAGTGATGAAAATGTAAAAATGGATTAAATGAGATAAATCCATAAAAACCATCGTCTTTTTAAAAGAACACCGTTCAATGACTTGACATTCTCTCGATATTGACGTATATTATGATTACAATTTATACGTCACAAATATCGAGGATGCCATGACTACAAAATTAACGCTGCGCATGGATGAAAATTTGATCAATCAGGCCAAAGATTACGCGAAGCATTCGGGAAAGTCAGTGACAAAGCTGGTAGCAGATTTTTTTGCTTTATTGAATCCGGAGCCCGAGGAAGACTCGGGTAGAATATCTCCCAAAGTCAATTCTCTTTTGGGAATTATGCAGGATTCTCGAGTTAGTCCTGAGGATTACAAAAAATATCTTGAGAAAAAATATACATGATTGCACTATTCGATACAGATGTCGTTCTCGATTTATTTTTGGATAGGCAACCCTTTGCCGAAGCAGCAGCCCTAATGTTTTCCAAAGTGGAAGAGGGCAAAATACAAGGTTATGTCAGCGCAACCACGATAACCACCATTTATTATCTTGCAACAAAAACGATCGGAGTCAGAAAGGCTAAATGGGCCACCCGAAAACTCCTTTCCCTGCTGGAAGTGGCATCTGTCGATAGAGCGGTGTTAGAAGGAGCTTTGGAAGGAAAATTCAAAGACTTTGAAGACGGGGTGATTTCAGAGGCAGCATGTCATATCAAGGCGAACGTTATCGTCACAAGGAATGTAAGGGATTTTAAAACTTCACCTGTACCAGCCCATTCTCCATCTGAAATGCTAAAAATACTCAAAGCTGTTTAGATAAATAGGCTCTCTTCAATTTTGTATGGGATAGATCTGAGGCAAAAAAGCCATCAGGTATGTCCGCAGCGCCATTGAGGATATAGCCTTATGACAAAGAGAACATTGAAAATCAGGAGATTGTCACTTGCTCTGATAAGAAGACCTCCTGAACCGCATGGATGATCTCTATACCATCGGCCATGGGTTTCTGGAAAGCCTTTCTTCCAATGATCAAACCCATGCCCCCTGCCCGTTTGTTGATGACGGTAGTCCGGACAGCTTGTCTTAGGTCGTCCTTTCCTGATGCGCCGCCGGAGTTGATAAGCCCGACACGCCCCATGAAACAGTTCGCTACCTGATACCGAGTCAGATCGATCGGATGGTCAGAGGTGAGCTTTTCGTACATCAACGGATGGGTTTTGCCAAAATCCACGGCAAGGAACCCCCCATTGTTAGTAGGTTGTTTCTGCTTGATGATATCCGCTTCAATGGTCGCTCCCAGATAATTTGCCTGTCCGGTAAGGTCTGCGGACGCATGATAATCGACGCCATCCTTTGTGAACGCTGGGTTTCTCAGATAACACCATAGCACCGTGAACATCCCCATCTCGTGGGCCTGCTGGAAGGCATCGGATACCTCTTCGATCTGGTCCCGCGATTCCTCAGACCCAAAATAAATCGTGGCTCCGACCCCCAAAGCTCCCATATCGCAGGCTCGTGTTACAGAGCCGAACATCCTTTGGTCGTAGGAATTCGGGTAGGACAAAAGTTCGTTGTGGTTGATCTTGACGATAAATGGGATTTTATCCGCATATTTTTTGGATACCATTCCCAGCACGCCCACAGTGGAAGCTACCGCATTGCATCCTGCCTCGACAGCGAGCTTGACAATGTTCTCGGGATCGAAATAAACGGGATTGGGTGCAAAAGAGGCCCCTGCCGTATGCTCAACACCTTGATCCACAGGAAGGATGGAAAGATAGCCGGTCCCCTCTAAGCGCCCGTTTTCGAACAGCTTCAATAAATTGCTCTGGACATCCTTTGACCTGTCCGATAGTCCAAAAATACGCTCCACAAAGTCCGGCCCAGGAAGATTCAAAAGCGCTTTGGGGATGGTTTCACAAACATGTTCCAATAAATCAGGGGCTTCCTCTCCGAGTAAATCCTGTATTTGAATTACCATTAATTATCTCCTTCAAGTTAATATTTTGATCAGCCGGTAGTCCCGTTCATAGTCGATCTTCTTTGGTTGGATGGCCTGTTCTAAGGGGATGGTGATTAGTTTTTTGTCTGTATAACCCACACACATGTCCGTCTGCCCATCCTTCAAAATCTCGACAGCAAAGCTCCCAAGGCGGGCAGCCAAAAGACGGTCGAAGGCTGTGGGGACACCTCCCCGTTGGATATACCCCAAGACGGAAAGTCGTGTTTCCAGCCCGGTCTCCTTCACGATGGTGTCGGCCACTTCGCTTCCTTTTGTACTCCCCTCGGCCACGATCACAATCCAGCTTATTTTCCCCTGGCTGCTTCCTTCGACAATATCGGCACAAATACTTTCCATATCCGTTTCTTTTTCCGGGATCAGAACTTCTTCACACCCTCCGGCAAGGGCAACTTGAAGAGCGATGTAGCCGCAGTCGCGCCCCATCACCTCGACCACGAATACCCTTTCCAAGCTAGTGGCTGTGTCTCTTATTTTATCCAAAGCCTCTATGGCCACGTTTACTGCGCTGTCAGCTCCTATAGACATTTTCACACCATTGATGTCGTTGTCGATCGTGGCCGGCACACCGATCATAGGAACCTGGTATTCTGTGGCAAGAATATGGGCACCTGTCAACGAACCATTCCCCCCGATAACGATCAAACCATCAAGATCGTTTTCGGCAATGGTTTTTACGGCTTGGGTTTGCCCCTCCGCAGTCAAAAATCTTTTCGCCCGGGCCGTTTTCAGGATGGTCCCTCCCCGGTTCAAGATACCCGAAACCGAATGTCTGTCGAGCTCAATCAGGTCCCGATCGATCAAACCGTCGTAACCCTTGATTATTCCCAGGACCTCGATGTTGTGAAAAGCCGCCGTTCGCACAACAGCTCTGATAGCTGCATTGATCCCCGCACAATCCCTGGTCAAAACACCGATCTTTTTCATGAGTGGAAAGGTCTCTTCTTGAATCCCATTATATCGAACTTACAGCACAATCTCTAATGCTTTGCCAACGCTCCTCACATGACAGTGTGGAGGTCAGCCGCTTATGCTTTTGCCGGCGCGGCTTCGGCAGGCGGAAAAAGGTCGTACTCGTCGCCGAACTGAGCCAAAAACTCGACGCTGAATGCCCTGAACCAATACCAAATGGGAAGGGTCACGACCGTTCCGATGTAGGGAATAACCAACAGCAAGAATCCTATGCAACATGTCAACAGGCCGGTCACGATCACAAAAATCACGAACAAAATGATCATCACGAACATCAACAATCCAAACAGTATGAAGTGAAACGGGTATTTCCCGAAAAGCGACAGGAATCGTCCCCATCCTTTGGTTGCGGTCACTCTGTGTTTGTACATGATCGGGATCACAAATCCATCTAAAAACGCGGAAATGAATCCGACAAAGATGATCATCATGAGAAAAATCAACCCGAGCATGATTATGAAAGGGACAGGAACCCGATCATAAAAGCTGTCCTCATAAAATTGAGAGGCTCCGACAAAAAAGAGGACGATGAGGGAGACAAAAAACACAAAACATATCAAGCTAAAAATCAGCCTCCACAAGAATAAAGAGTTTCCTTCCTTTTTGTACTCTCTCCATGGATTGGCGACTTCGGCCTTGTCATGAACGACATTATCCAGGAACATGAATTTTCCTCTGGAACTCAACCAGAGTATGACAATCCCGATCACTATTAAAACGAATACACCAAACGTGATCAGCATGAACCACCCCGGATTGTCAATCAACCAGCCCCAGGCTCTACCAGGAAAACCAAGAAACTCACGGAAGTTCCAATCATTTCCCCACCTTGAACTGCTCGATCC
>DAOWCB010000089.1 GCA_030633795.1 Candidatus Aminicenantota bacterium
ATCAGGAAAACGGAAACACATACGCCAGTGACCAAAAGCTCTCTGATAGTTCTTCTCCCAATCCTACTCGGACTCGAATATATTTATCTTTATCGACCGTTTGAACCGTTTGCTTTTGCAAGCATCCTCAGCAATGTAGAGGAGAAAACAAAATCAAGATATATTCAAGCCTTGTGCTTAACCAAGCGTTGGATCCCCTCCAAAAGCATATCCACATGTGTATAGGAAACATAGATGGGCGTCGAAACGCGGATTCCGTATGTGCCCTTTTCTCTGCTCCCGACAGTCCGGATGACGATGTTGTATTTCTCCCGGACATAATCGACGACTTTTTGCGGTTCCACACCTTCGATGGAAAAGGCGGTCAATCCCCCGCTGATGTAAGGATCTTCCGATGTGTGCAGCCGGACGCCAGAGATTTTTTTCAACTCTCTTTTCAAGTAGCCAGCAAGAGCTTTGATCCTTCTCTCCACCTTTTGTTTGCCGATGGCATTCTGAAAATCGACGGCTTCTCCCAAAGCGATCGTGAGCGCATCTGCTCTCTGCGAGAGGGTTTCGAACTTCTTGGCCGTTTTATGCGTGTCCCATCCGGATGAGGCAATCGTGGGCCAGAGTTTATCCTGCACTTCTTGGCGAACATACAACACACCTACTCCGGTAGGAGCCCCCATCCATTTGTAGGGGCTTGTGGCAAAAAAATCGATCCCCATCTCTTTCATATCGAGGTCCAGCATCCCGATCGCATGAGCGCCATCGGCAAGCACAAGCACCCCTTTTTCACGGGCCATTTGGCACAGTTCCTTGAGCGGAGAAATTAGACCTGAGATATAGACCGCATGACTAATACTTATGACTTTTGTGTTGGGTGTGATTGTCTTTGCGAATGACCCGACAAATTCATCCACACTCTTGGGAGGAAAGCCGATGGGAACTTCCTTTATCGTGATCCCGTATCTTTTGGCCTTCAATCGCCAGGGATGTGTTCCTCCGGGATGTTCCATCGTGGAAAGGATGACTTCATCTCCTTCACCCAAATCCAATCCGCTGGCCACAAAATTCATCCCCTCCGTCGTGTTTCTCGTTATCACGATCTCCTCCGGAGATGCGCCGACAAACTCTGCCAGTTTTCGTCTTACGCCTTCTATTTTCCTTGGAATGAAGTTATACACATCGAACGGGTTGGTGCACTGGACTTTGAAACAGCGGATCAGGGTGTTGAAAACGGGCTTGGGCATCGGGCCGACCGTTCCGTTGTTCATCATGATCACCCCTTCCTCGAAAAGGTAGTGTTTTCTTAGTTCATCCCAATAAATCCCATCGGGTGATTCATCCTGGATATGTTTCTGGTTCAATGAGGTGATACTTTGGTAGACCGAAGCATTCAGTTCGCTGAGGGCTGAGAGAGAGAGGGCTGATCCCGCAACAAAATATTTGACAAACTCCCTTCTTGTCACCGGCTCGGACAAATATCCGGATTTTTGTGCCTTATTTTCCATGAAAATCTCCTAACCTAAAATTGGGTTCATTTTATTCCCATTCCGATCGGACTGTTAAACTCGAACCAAAGTCTATTCGTGAATTTTTTTCCTCGCTCTGTCGAAAACCTGTTTCACCCAAAGATGATCCACATCCCCCAATACAAGCATCAAATATTCTCGATGGGTGGCAGCAAACAACTTCCGTCCTCTGCGGTCTTTTTGGCCTTTCATGGACTGGAACCCCTTTCGGGCTTCCTCTTCTCCCTCAAAACGGAAAAGGAAAAAACTGAATTCGCCGGAATAATCTCCTTTGATCCCTTGTTCAAAACCAGCGATATTCAAGCTAAAAAAAGGATGGCTGTTGCGCAACCCAAGATACCCAGTGAAATATTTGAAGCTTTGGTCCACGAGATCTTCTTCTGGCAAAAAGGAAACGATGCGGGGTTTATCTCTCCCAACGGGCATTTTAGAACTGATATACTCGGCAATGTTGAGTAATCCCTGGCGTGTTTCCTCGGTTTCATCAAACCCGGTGAGAGTGACGAGAAAGGGCCCCTTCCAAAAATTCATGTAATAATCAGCAAGCTGGGCCTCGCTTCCAACCAAGATCCTTTTACCTTTGGAATCAGTCTTGAATGTGTACATCCCGTATGCGCTGGATGGCGATACCATCTCGAAAATCTCGACAGAGACTGATTTCCCCGTGTCGTTTACATAATCCTGGACAACCACTTGGACAAATCCGTATTCGTGGTAGATTTCCGCTCCGCCGTTGATGTATTCATATAGGTCTTCTCCCGCGTAGTGTTGCAGCATTCTGTGTTTTGTCCAACCCTCAACATCGCCGTCCTTGGGCAATGCTTTTGTCCGTATTCCTTGAGAGGCCATCGTGACCTGAGCCAAAACAAGGATGACAGATAAGACAACCTTTTTGATCATGCCGTAATTTCTTTGATCCCTACCTTGCTAAGATCGATTTCTCCTAGTCCCTGTTCAAATCCGAGCTTGATCGCGTGGATATCTTCGCCCGTCAATCCCCACAAGGTTGTACAGTAGGAGTCTATGGCCACTCGATCCACGCCGGCGATAATTTTCTGGGATTTGGTGAGTTCGCCCGGGCCGAACGGGCCGTTGGTCGTGATAAATTCCGTGGCATCCACAACACAGAGGGTAGGCTTGACCGCCTTGTTCAGGTCTACGATACACTGGTCGAGGAACTGGATAGATTCAGGATTGGTCGTCCAGTCCTCTCTGTGAAAAAGCCTGTTGTTCGGACGATAATTCAGGCCCATCAGGTTTTTCATAGTTCCGGTGAATTTATTCCCAGCATGATCTTTGGTTATCGGCATGTCGATAAAAACATCGTTGTTGTAAAACTCCTTCATGATCATCATTTCTTGGTGAGCCTTCCAACCCTGAACAGGAACCACTTTGAAGTTCGCCTCCTCGGCTGCGATAAACTTCAAATTTGCGCCGGCCTCTTTGACCGCCACATCCAAACCACTGGCTTCCCAGTTTTCCGGTGCTAGCCACGTCAGACAATTGACCTCTGCTGCGCCCGCTTTTTGACACATTTCCACAACAGCTCGAATGACCTCTGGTTTTGTGAAAGTACCGGGATGCCGGCTTTGGGAGTTGGGAAGAATCGCAACATGTGCATCTTTGGGCACAAACTTGCTCATCCCCCCGAGGCCTCCCACCGCCTTCATGGTACTGGCAAAATAATCACTTCCTGTGGCCACCGCAATATCAACACTCTCCCCTCCTGAGGACGCAACTTCCTCTCCGCCAGAACAGGAAATTAATCCGTACCCGACAGCTGCGGAAAGCCCGATTTTTGCGCTTTTTTTAAAAAACTCTCTTCTTCCGATTTTTTTATCCACAAAATCCCTCCTATATTGGAATCGGATTTTCCCGTTCGGGAAAATCATAGTTTTTGGCCTTCATCAGGATCAAGCTTCCCTCTTTCACCCCAATGTCCCGGGCGATGACAGCACACTTTGCCTTAAGAAGAAAAAACACAGGTCGGGTTTCATCAGAAAGCCCCTCATAGTTTCCCTGGCCTTTGCTGATGATGAGATCAGCCGATCGAAAGATTTTTAAAAAATGTTCCGAACACAGGGTTAAAATCGTGCCCGGAGCATCTGTGCCGGAGGAAACGATTTCAGCCACATCTTCTATCCCGGCATCCAGAGCATCTTGACGAATGGCATCATTGATGATGGGTTTTTCTCGTACAGCATAAACCACTGGTTTTCGCAACTCTTCGATCAGAAGACGGTCGAACACGGTTTCTCCTGAATTATCGGCAAGATAAAGAATCTTTCGAGCCTTCTGCAGCGCATGGCAAAACGCCTTATAGTGATCGATGGCCAATTCTTGGGACAGGAGAACTTCCAGGTCCTTGTCGAGATCAAAATCTGCGTTGGCACCAAAATCGATAACATTGCCCGCGATGGCCATCCGGATAGCCATCACAAGCCGATCCTCGGCAGAAAAGATCCGTTTTTTCAACAACGGATACAGAGCAAGAGCCTGCTGGGTGCATTTTTTCTTGATCTTGGCATAGGGATCCAGGATCCCGGTTTTTTCAGAAATAAGACGGTACGCTTCCCGTCCGATCTCAGAAGGAATGGCCTCTGCATGAATTCGGGAAAGATATTGGCCAAATGCAACAAGGACTTCTTGGATCTTTTGCTCATCTATATTCATCATCCGTGAAGTGTTTATGATTTGATGGAAAAAGCAGGGATAACAATCCAAATAAGTTTTCAATTTTTGATATCCTTTATCCCGTCATCGATCATTTCCACAAATTATATCATAGATGCAGGTAACCCTTGCATTTTTGGCCTTGAAGATGCCTCTCGAACCAGACAACCGTGACCATATGGTTACGGCTTCGATCTTGTGGAATTCCTCGATCGGAGTAAAATCCGTGTCTAACCCGCAGTCAAAGATCCAGGAGGATTCCGGGATTTTGTCGATGGGGGGGGTTTTCACCGTCAAAAAAGAAGGGGGATTCTCATGCTGTTTAGCCCGGATATTAAACATCTGGCCTCCTTCTGGGATGGGCCCCCGACTGAAATCGCATTTTTTGTTTTCATGATATGAAAAACGATCCAGCCATGCAACACAATTTATCCATCCCAGCGACTAAAGCGAAGGACATACCTAATGGAAATCTATGATCTCAAGATCGAGTTTCCCAATTATCTCAGCAATGGCACTGATCATCTCTTCGAATATATTTTCATCCAGATTGCTCCGACCGAATTTGATATGGGTAGCATCTGTGTAAAGCTCACCGGTTTCTTCATCTGTGGCCAGCCATTTGGCATCCAAGTTGATCCATCTCCCCACATACACTTCAGGCCACATATGATAGGCAAAAATACCGTCGCCATACATGATTCCGACAGCCGCTCTCGCAGGAATTCCCACAGCCCGACAAAGCGCAACCATGATCACGGTGTGCTCTGAACAATCTCCTTCCTTATTTTTCAGAATTTCCTTGGCGGTGGCAAAACCCACATCGTAATTGGCAGTCATTTCCCGACTAACCCACAGGGCTATCCTCTTGGCAGCTCTCCAGGCATTTTGCTCCTCTCCCACGATCTCTAAAGCGGTTGTTTTTATCTCCGGATCGTTTGCCTGGCAGAAGCTGGTGGAGCTTAGATTAATTCGGAATTCCTCAGCCTTCACAGGAAAGGATATGGACTCTTCTTCCCGAAATATCTGAGAGACACTCTGAATAACGGAATAATCTTCCTTGCTCTCCAGGAGATGTTGACTCCCATCATCAAAAGGGATCTTTTTTATCGTCTCCTGGGAGATTCCCTCCAGCTTAAACGTGACTTCCTTCATTTTTTGGGGATCTTCGAAGATAACATTCGACCGTATTATCGTGGAAAAAGCTATGTCCAAGTTTTCTTCAGACATGGCCACAGCCTTGTTTTTGGGCATCCGTAAGGAGGTCGTAGTAAGAAAACTTGCTTTCGTGATCGATTTCCAAACGATGCCCTGTTCATCGATCCATTCGTCCATAACAACCGGAATGATAGAAACCAACTCGGTCTGCACATGCCACAACCGCATTTTTTCCCCCAGGATGAGGACATCTTCCTCCGCTATGACCTCAAACGTGCTGTCTCTAATGGCATAGGAAAGAAGGTCCAATATCGGAAATGAGAATTTTCGTTTGGATCTCAAATTTCCCTTTTGGATGATTTCCTTCAAGGGGATTCCCAGATAAAACTTTTCGGAATAGGGGATTTCTTTGATTTCTTTTTCACCAGATCTGAACACGATTTTGTCTTCGCGAACCTCTGCTTTGATGACAATTTCACTCTCTGACATTTTGGTGCGTACAACTGTCTCGACAGGTGTTCCATCTTCTTTGAAAAGAGACTCCTGTGCTGTTTTTATCTCTACGGGAGCTCCCCCCAAACGAGAAATTTTCGTCCATGATTCGCTGAGAAATCTGGTGTATTTTTCTCCTCGTTCAGAAAACACGGTTTCCTGGGCGTGGTAGTACCCCACCTTTACACCCTCCATGTAGATCCCCATCCAGTATTCCGAAAGTGTTTTTTCTTCCTGCGGCTCTTCACATATAACATAGGAAAATCCTAGGACCAGGCTCAAAATCAGACATGACCCCAATTTAAAGATTTTTTTCAACATTCCTCAAACTCCTTGTCCATTTTTCGTCTTTTTTTCATTTAACCTGGATAATTCAGGTTAAAAGCATCTCCCTAGCCTGAATTATACTACAAAACAACATGGGATGAGATTATCACAGGGAAAAAAGATGTGTTTACAAAATGGCTTTTC
>DAOWCB010000076.1 GCA_030633795.1 Candidatus Aminicenantota bacterium
AAAATAGGAAACAGAGTAGATATCTGTAAATCCGGTTTTCTGTTTGGCCTCCTCATCTTTTAAAAGATTTTTCCCTTCGACCATTATTTCTCTGGGGGTCTGCCGAGGGAGAAATAAAAAAGATTCCTTCGTTTTTGGCGCCATAATCACAATCGCACCAGTATCTTCTATCCCAGTGAAGTAGTAAAAATCGTTATCCTGCCTGAAATGCCCTCCGGGCGTAGGCATACAATCTCCAAACAAGACAATCATTCCACCTTCCAACCGGTTCATCAATTCTCCTCTGCGTCCAATCATTTCCTGTTTGGAAAATCCTACTCTCTGGGAAAACAGCTCCGGTTGGAAGAAAAAAACAAACAAAAGCAAAGCCAAAGGGATTAACCAGAATTTATTCCGGGACATGATATTCTCCTAATTGTCGATTTTGACGATTCTTCCTTCGATTTTGTTATCGAGGAGTTGGTACTTTTCCAGCCAGTTGATCAGAACTTGATTGATGAAAACTCCTGTATCCTTGTTTTTACCAACTGGAAAACCGAAATATTTGTCTTCGGCCTGGCTAACCAGGTAATTGTTGCTCACGACGGTAAAGGTATTGTCGGGATGCAGGAGTTTTCCTTCTTTTACCAGAATCTTCCCGTTAATAGCGATGCCCTCAATCCGTTGCCCCAGAGATTTCGAACTTTTAGAATGATAGGAATAGCTCATACCCGATACTTGGAGCCTATCCCAGTCTTTTTCGACATCGTGTTCGAGAAGATCTTTGATCTCCTTGCCGGTGAGTTGAAAAACAACAAGGGTATTACGGAAAGGAGACACCTCGAAGATATCTCCCTTTGTGATCGGGCCAGCCAGAATGCCATCCCTGATTCCTCCAGAGTTATGAAAACCTATTTCTGCTCCGGTTTTCCAGCGCATGACATCCGTTATCCAGTTTCCCAAAGCATTCTCGACAAATTTTCCCTTACGGAAATAGTCTTGCTTTGCTTCGCCGATTACCTTGGCATATTCTGATCCGACCGCTTCATCCGTATGTTTGACCAAGGCTTTTATTTGAGGGGATGGTTTTAATTGAACATCTGCCCAAAGCTTGATCTGTTTTCCCTCATAATCCGCCACGCAGTCGTCTTGGACATCCACCTTTAAATAACCCAGCGATCTCTGATGTCCGAGAGTGGACTGGATCAACACACCATTGACCTCCTCGAACCGGCCTTCTTCTGATGCGACCAACATGATATCGATTCCTGAAACATTTTTGGCGATATCCATAGCTTCATGATATTTCCCATGAAATAATACAACAATCAGGTCTGTCTTTTTGTCCAATTCGAGTATCTTGGACTTCAGTGTAGGAACAACCTGAAGAACATCTAAATCAATGATTCGTTCCTTCAATACTTCTATCAAGAATTTTTCTGACATGATCCCGACAAATCCCACATTCAGTCCTCCCACTTTGGATACATGGTAAGGCTTCACAGGAAGAAGTTCTCCGGATTCTTTATAAACGATATTGGACATGACAGTAGGGAAATTCGCCAGCCGGGCCAAACCCAAAGCATTTTTGTAACCCAAATCGAAGTCGTGATTGCCAAAACACCAGATATCACACCCCAATCTGTTCAAATACTCGATCATCAATCCACCTGTAACGTTCTTGTATACCACCTCCGTTGCCAGTGTGCCGGTCATGACATCTCCTGTGTCGATAAAAAAGACATGGTCTTCCTTTTCCCTGATGGCATTTATGTAATGCCCAGTGGCTTCCATGCCACCCACCCATCTTTCACCCTCTTTAAATTGTTTATAGATCCCATGGGTGTCGTTCGAATGGAGAAAAACGATAGTTTCCGAAAAGAGAGGAATGACCGTGAAGAACAAAAAGATGAAAACATAAATAAAGGACTTGAGTTTGTTCACAAAAATGCTTATAGCACAGAAAAAAAAATAATGTCAAATGGCGTGATCCGATCTGTGGCTAGTTTTGGATAACTTTGTAGGTCGCTTTCTCCAGGAATAAATTGTCTTCCTCATCCGATCGGACAAAATACATGTGGTTCTTCGAAATGTGCAGGGGCATATCGGTTATATGTGTAGCTCCCAGGAATTCACCTTTTACCGAAAAAATATCCACTGGAATCGGGCCAGACTCCTCTGTGATGTCATTTTTTATCCGAAACACAAAGACATGTTCATCCGTCAGCAATACCTGGCTAAAAAAGATCTTTTTTTCCGGAATTTTTTTGACAAGATTCCGAACAACACTCCTGTGCCATCCGCGTTCCTTCCCCAATTCCTCGATATCCTTTTCAAAATACTTTTTTTCCTTTTTGCTAAACTTATCGGGTTGGATATCCCTTCGAATTTGACTCGTGGGTTCTCCTTTCTCGTCCAGGATCAATATATCGTACTTATCACCTATCCCCACAGCGGAATGGCGGCCAAAATGTGCGAATTGAAGGGAGGGAGCAAATTCTTCCCGTGAATAATTGAACATGACCAGCCGGCCGCTATCGTCTGGGGCCGAAACCGAAAAGGCGCTTATGGGGACCTGAAAATAATTTTTTAGGATGTTGTTCTGCCTATCGACCATCACCTGGCTTCGATTATCTTCTCCCCAAACCCAACCGTAAAAACGGTCCTCACCTATGAAACTGACAGCGAGGCGCCCGTCAAGGTGAATTCGCTCGATGAAGTCCCCCTTTTCGTTCAGGAAAGACAGATTATACATTTCATCTGCAACAACGAGATGACCCTTTGGTGTCATTGCCAGGAGATGGGGATTTTGGTAATCTCCCGGCCCCTGCCCTTTTTGACCAAAAGTCAGGATAAGTTCCCCTTCAGGTGAGAATTTAAAAACCTTGTGTTCCATCCTGTCCAAAACGTACAAGTTGGAATCAATATCCTCACAAACCGAAGCAATCGAGGCAAACATCAATTCATTCTTGCCGAGCTCAAGAGTTTTGTTGATCTGCAACTCGATCTTGTTTACAGCTCCAGCAACACCTATATTCAGGGCAATAATCCAAAGAAATAGGACAACAATGCTTTTTCTTCTCATTATATGATTATACTTCCACTCCGGAACAAATGTTAAGCTGAATAATCCAGGTAAATTTGATTTTTGGAATGGCGCAATAATCTTTGCTGAAGTTGAGGATATACCTATTGCTTTTTAAGTTCGATGTCGCCCTGATCCCCTTCTCCGGTCTCCCAGTACCCTTTCATCGTATCGCCTTCCACTTCGAGAGTAATCCAAACAGTCATAGTTTCCATTTCCTGTGCGAGCGAAAAGTTAAATGTCAGAGTGCCGTCGTTGAATTCCATATCCTCACATTCTGTATCCATCAGCATCCCAAGGGAATCGGTTATCGTGGCCGTGTATTCGCCTTCTTCCTTTTTGATAACGAGTGTCATCCCATCTTCCCCTTGGTCAGGAACGACTGTGGATCCTTCCCACGTTCCGGTCAGGTCGACTTCTTGACTGAAGGAAATCACAGAGCAAAAGGCAATCAGAAAAACAAATAGAACTAAATAGATTGATGATTTCTTCATGAGCTCCTCCTTTTAATCTGGATAATTCATAAATTATCCTAGTTACCCTGAATTATTCATTTAAGAGTTTATTAAGTTCATCATATTATACGCAAACAGGTGGGAAAAAGTTCTGTCATAACTTAATTCTGTCACAATAGATTTGTTGGTTCTCTTCTAAAAAAATAATAATCGAACATGCGAGACATTTCCTTGACTTAAGTCTAATTTGATTACTCTATTTTCCTATGCCATAATATTTACCTTCCTTCGGAGGGAATGATTTAGCATGAAAAAGGAAGGACAAAAGCATCCCAACATCATCCTGATCGTTATCGATGCGCTCCGAGCCAGAAACCTCGGCTGTTACGGCGGAGAAACAAATTCTAGCCCCAACATCGATGAGTTAGCCAAGGGTGGCATCCAATTCGCTAACTGTTACGCCTGTTGGAACACAACCGATCAAAGCCTGACCTCCATTTTCTCCGGTAGATACCCGAGAACCCATGGCATTGTCCATCATGGCGATAAAGTCACCCCAGAAGACCTGATGACATTCAGGAAGTTGAACGGAAAATTGCTTGCGGAAATGCTGAAGGAGAAAGGATTCAAAACATATGCGGTCGACTGGATGGGAAGATGGTTCAAACGCGGATTCGATTTTTATGGCTATGAACGAGATAAAAACATCTGGCAAAAATTCTTCTATATCGTTTTTACCCTCCCCTATGTGCATTTGCGGTATATGGCCGCCAATATCTCCTTATTGAGAATCTATTCTAAAAAAAGGAAAACGTCCATTTCCTCGATGTGGAAGGGCCTGAAGGGCGTATGGAACACATTTCGGTTTACATTCGAGCTTGCAAGAGTTCAAGATGCCGATTATGTCACCAAATTAGCCCAGAAGCTCATCGACGACATTAAAGATGACAATTTTTTCCTTTTCCTTCACTATTGGGATACCCATACACCTTACAATTGTCCAAAAAAACACATGGATCGGGATAAGCCCCGTCGTGGCTCCATCGATATCATCGCTTCAAAATACAATGGCGCGGTGAATTATGTGGATAAGTGTATCGGGGATTTGCTCACAACTTTAAAAAACCACAAAATCCTGGAAGACACATTGATCATTATCACCTCGGATCATGGAGAAAGCCTAACGGAACATGAAATGTTTTTCGATCACCATGGATTGTATGAAGTGACCACCCATGTTCCCTTGATCGTTTTCCATCCAAAACTTTTCTCTCGCCCAAAAAAAATACAAGGGCTGATCCAGCATGTGGATCTTGTGCCGACTGTTTGTGATTACCTGGGAATAAACGATAAAGATCTAGTATGCGATGGGACCAGTATGAGGTCATTGATCAGCGGAGATAGAGAGGACATCCGAGATTTCGCCTTTTTTGAAGAGTCCTATGTGCAAAGAAAAATCGGATTGAGGAACAAAACGCATAAATATATTTATGCCCCTGACGGAATCGGCATGTGCAACTATTGTCAAAAAGTCCACGCCGGAGTCGAGGAATTGTATGATTTGGAAAGAGATCCTGAAGAAATGAATAATGTAGTCTCGGAAAACAGAATAATGGCCACTCAGATGAGAGCTAAACTGGATGAAGTGATACAGAAATTAAATTCTAAAAAGCAGCAACTCCTTGAAAAAAAAGACGTTACGAAGGCCAACCTAGAAGACCTGCAGGATCTTGCAGATCAAAAAAAGATCAAAAAGAAACTCCGCAGTCTTGGCTACATGGACTGATCTATACGAGCCTATGCTAAATAGCTATTCACGTAATCGATGATAGATTCCGATTTCAATCCATCAAAACATTTCACCTTAGGGCAAGCCTTAAAAATCTTATCGATACAAGTGAGATTTTTACATTCAGGAAAAACTTCAAAAACTTTTGATGGAGCCTTCTGCGGTGCTGCAACATGTTCTGCAGAAAAGGAGTCATACCCATAAATCTTCGAACTTGTTGCCCCGAATATTCCCACCACAGCGGTCGAATTCCTAAAACTCAAATCAGAATCCAGGATGATCTTTTTTGAAGCCGCAATGTGAAGAGGAGCCGTATCTCCGGTTATGAAGACGTCGGAATGATCAGTCAAAGCCGCATAAACATCGATAGGTGTATCTTTTGGAATGATCGTGATTCTTTTGCTGAAAGAAGAAGGAATCTCGCGGAGCAACTCTTTTTCGATCCCTTGGAATGTAAACCCACAATTCAGAAGAATATGGATTTCTGGATTGGCTAGGATTCCCTTCAACAGCTCCTTCTGAATTCCTAAAGGAATTCGAGTATAAGCACAGGAGGTGTCGGGATTCAAAAATACCTTTTTGGAATCGGATCTTATCTTGAGTTTTTTTAATATCCTCTGAGCCTTAATGAGAGGACTCTGAGTTGTGTAAAAACAGTGATGATAAAAATCTTGCTGTTTTTTCCCCCCATTTGCTGGATTCGAGATAAGAGTCTCGATCAACTCCTCGGCGAATTTGCTCATATGGAGGGATATGTGTGCCTCGCTGCTGTCGGACGTGTAGCTGCGGATAACATTCGAGATCATACGTGTCGAGTAGATTACAGGCGAATGGGTTGACCGAAAATGCTTGGAAGTAAAATAGGGGTTGAGATTAAAGATCAGGTCAAAATGAAAACCCGTAAGCAGATTCTGAAGATTCGTAAAATCCTTAGCAGAAGGATAGCCAATACTCCTGAACAAAGGAAAATGCTCGTCTATATCCGGATTGGTGCAAACCAAAGGGGAAGCATTTTTATGGTAAATATAACTGATTTCGATATCCGGAAAAGCGTTTTTCATCGGAGCGATAAAAGACTGGCAGATCATCGCATCACCTATATTGATATCCGGAATGACCAAGACTTTTTTCAAACGGCCGATCTGGAGGAGCTTCTTTGAGTTCCTTTTTTTTAAAAAACGATTGAGTTTTTTATTAAAGGATAAGCGTTTGACAGCGCGGTCTAACACAGGACTTGATATTCTGATAAGTTGTCTAGTCAGCTGTTCTGTAGAATACATGAATAATATTTTTCTAAGGTTATTCTTTCACTCCACTATTTGCATATCATATCTAAAAGCAAAGTTCAAGAAACGGAACTGCAGGTAACACGATAACGTTTGAGGGGCAGGAATCACTTCAAACTTGCCGATGTCGGGCCATAATACAGGGAGTTGAAAAACATCATAAA
>DAOWCB010000250.1 GCA_030633795.1 Candidatus Aminicenantota bacterium
CTATGATAAAAAAAACTTGTATTTTGCTTTCAAATGTTACGATAGCGAACCGGAAAAAATAAAAACATCCATCACAAGGCGGGACAATATGTTTTTCGACGACTGGGTGGGATTGTCATTGGATGCAATGGGCAACAAACAAACATCTTACGGCCTTTTCTGCAATCCCAACGGTATCCAAGGAGACATCTTGACCTCTGCTGTCAGCGGCGAGGATATGTCTCCGGACTTTGTCTGGGAGAGCGCAGGACAATTGACGGATGAAGGTTATCAAGTGGAAATGAGCATCCCGTTGCGTAGCATTCGGTTCAAAAGCGGCGGAGAAGTTCGGATGGGAATCCTTTTTTGGAGAAGGATAAGCCGCTTGGGTATGAGCGGTTCATGGCCCGATCTCGAACCCGGTCACGGCATTTTCAATATTCACCAATCCATAATTTACAAAAACCTTAAAAGTCCTTTAAACCTGGAAATTCTGCCAAGTTTTACATGGGGCAGCGGGAACAGCCGGATTTCCCCTCAAGAATGGAGCGCAAGCAATACATTCCGGGAAATCGGAGCAGGATTAAAATACGGTATTACATCTTCCATTACCGCAGACGTTACCCTTAATCCCGACTTCAGCCAGGTTGAAAGCGATGCCTTCCAGGTAGAGGTCAACCGCAGATACCCGATTTTTTACAGCGAAAAACGTCCGTTTTTCATGGAAGGAACGGACATCTTCAACTTTTTTACGATCCCATATGGTTATATACAGACGGCTATCCATACACGTCAGATCGTCGATCCCCTTTGGGGAGCAAAACTCACAGGCACCGTGGGAAAAACCGCTCTTGGATTTCTCGCATCGGGGGATGAGTGGCCTGGCTTCCAATGGGATTCGGGAACCAATCCCTATGAAGGGAAAAAAGCCTATTTCACGATCGCCAGAGGCAAACAGAGTCTGGGAGGAGATAACTATATGGGCGCCATCTACAGCGGCAGGGAATTTGCTGGTGGATTCAACCGGGTTGGAGGACTGGATCTCAGCCTCAGGTTTTTCACCAACCATAAGATTCAAGCATCCTACATGCAAAGTTTTTCAAGGCAACCAGGAGAAGAATCAGCCAAGAACAGCCCCACCTACCATCTTCTTTATTATTACAGCACCAAACCGTTGGGGATTATGGCGGCCTATGAGCATATCGGAAAAGATTTCCAGATGGATTCCGGATTCGTGCGGCGAACCGGGATCGATGAGGGGTGGCTGTGGATTGGGCCCAGTTTTTATCCCAATCCTGAGAAAATGGCGTGGCTCAAAAGAATCGATCCTCACCTGACTTTTTCCTCCCTGCACGACCTATTCACAGGCATGGATGATTCCTATTTTAGGGCAGCTGTGGATTTTAGTTTCACAAAACAGGGAATTCTATCCACAAGATTCACCCGTCAGAAAGAGAGTTGGAAAGGGGAAACATTCCCTCTCTCTTCATTCAACACGGAAGGGAGCGTTCAGTTGACCAACTGGTTCCAGATGGGGGGAGGCTTCACTTTGGGAGAGCAGATTTATTATCCGGCAGAATCCCCTTTCAAAGGAGATTATTTCGGTGCCGGTTTTGGATTCACCCTCCAACCCAATTCCAAGCTCAGCTTGACTTTAAGTTTGCATCACAGCTATTTAAAAAGGGAAACCGAAGAGATCTACAATATCAACATCATCTATTCCCGGACGACCTACCAATTCAACAAATACCTTTTTGCCCGCGTTATCATTCAATACGATAGCTACAAAAAGAACTTACTTACCGATATTTTGGCCTCTTTCACTTTAATTCCAGGCACAGTCATACATCTCGGGTATGGAGGTATTTTCGAGAAACAAGATTGGCAGAACGGAAATTGGGTTCCGGGACTGGGAAACCTTCAGAATATGAGGCGGAGTTTTTTCTTTAAGGCTAGTTATCTCTGGCGATTTTAATTTTCGTGAATAATCCAGGTACGTTTATGTGAACAGGGATATTCAATTCGGTACCTGTCCCCGAATTATGGAGTGGCACCTAATGGGACGTCCCCTAGAACCTAGAATAAAAAAAAAGAGGAGAACGAGGCGTTCTCCTCTTGAGGGTGAAAATTAGTGATAACTATTTTTTCTTCAGATAGACACTCCCGCTGAATGTTTTCAGTTTTACATCGGCTCCGCCACCGTTCACACTGCCACTGATTTTTTTCTTGCTCAACGTGCCAGACATCATGACCTTGAATTCGGTTTTGATACTACCGCTAAAGGTTGAAGCTGTCAGATCGAATGCTGAATTGGAGGGGACCGTCATCTCGACTTTTCCGCTGTGGGCTTCCAACGAATATCTTCCATTGGAACTGATATCTCCATAATAGATTGTATTGCCACTCATGGTTTTCCCTTTAACAACATCAGCCTCGGAAATATCCAGCAATTTGACATTTCCGCTCACCGTATCCGCTTCAACATCTCCTCTGATATTCTCCGCCCTAACATTTCCAGATACACAATTCAAGTCCGCATTTCCCGTTATATTTTTCGCTTCAACATTTCCGCTGACTGTTTCGCAGTAGACACCATTTTCAACATCAACAACTTTAACATCTCCGCTCACTGTTTCGGCCTTTGCTCCGTTTCTCGCTCCCGCAACAGTCACATCTCCGCTTTTTGTTTCAGCAGCAGCCTTTCCGCCGATATTCTCGAGCGTCACATCCCCGCTGATGGACCTGGCTTTGACCGTGGCCTGTGAGGGTATTGTTACTTTATAATAAACAGAAACGCTCAATTTTTTGATCGAAGGCTTCGGATATTTGGTCTCGACCTTCAATATGCCGTTTTCCTTTGTTACCTTGATCTTGACCTTCGAAGCATTCTCCTTTGCCTTCTCCATCGAGGAGGCTTTGGATGTTTTCAGTGCATTGATTTTCACTTCGTTACGGTCCCAAGTTTTAACCTCGACATCCCCTGAAACATTGCGAATTTCGACCTTCCCATCCTTAGCAAGAGATTCGGTTTTCTCGAACTTCTCCTCGTGCTTCACCTTGCCCTGGGCAGAAGCTTCGAGAGGATTCAAACCCAAGAAAAAGACCAACACAACTAAGACGGTTAGTAAGACAAGAATTTTCTTTGACATAATTTTGTTCTCCCTCTTTAAATGATTGTTTGTGATTTCTTTTTTTGTGGCGCAGTCGACGAAACATCTATCATGCTATCCAGCAACTCCGCCTTCTTTTTATAAACGGCCAAAAGATAATACTGGGATTCAAAGTCACCAGGATCGCTCTTGATAGCCCTTTTGCAATCCGCTAAGGACGCATCGATGAGCTCAAGATTGATACGGAACGTATCGGCGATTTTAGGATCGAAATTTTCCTTTTGCGCCTGGACTGCTTCCCAAAGCGCCTTGATGGCTAATTTGTAATGCTGTTCCGCTTCCTGGATCTTCGCCAGTGCCAATTCCTGGCCGTTGATTCCGCTTATCGGTCCTTCACGATTCAACACCC
>DAOWCB010000035.1 GCA_030633795.1 Candidatus Aminicenantota bacterium
GGCACACCCAGTGTGGCAACCTGATTTATCGGGGTTTGAGTCCCATAATAATCGACCTTGAGGTCCTCAAAAAGGCTGAGATTGGCCCGGCCGGTCCTTATTTTGCTCAATTCTTTGCGAAAATGCTCGGCCGATATTTTCATCTTTTTTTCGATCTCTCTCAGTGTTTCCTTTACCATTTCTCTTCCCCTTCGATTCTAATTCACCTGAATTATTCATAAAAACGGCTGATATTTCCTGCCATTTCCAGAAATAAAAAAACTTTTTTTATTTATATTCTAATCAGCCGTTTTTACCCTGCGGGCGAACCAATCTCACTGCATCGACTTCGTTGCAACCCATTCGCGGTAGTCTACTACAACCGAGTGGGCCACTTCCTCGTCATTCCTTAAATGCCAGGGTGGGGTGGAGGGTCTTGGCCCGTGTATAATTCAGGGCTTTATTGAATTTTTGTTCCGACTTCTTGGCCCAAGACAGCCTTCTTGATATTCCCACTCTTTTTCAGATTAAACACCACGATAGGAAGATTATTCTCTTTGCAGAGCGAAATCGCTGTGGCATCCATAACCTTTAATCCCTTCTTTATGACATCCAAATATTTGATAGTGCTGAATTTTTTTGCTTCTTTATCCAACATCGGATCCGCCGAATACACACCATCCACCTTTGTGGCCTTTAAGACAACTTCTGCACGAATCTCCAAGGCACGCAATGCGGCGGCTGTGTCTGTCGTGAAAAAAGGGCTCCCGATACCTGCAGTAAAAATAATGACCCTTCTCTTCTGGAGATGTCGGATCACCCGTTTCTTGATAAACGGTTCCGCCACAGCCTTCACCTCGATGGCACAAATATGTCGCGTGAATACTCCGATTTTTTCCAAGGCATCTTGAAGAGCAATACCATTCATGATCGTGCCCAACAATCCCATGTAATCGGCCGAAGCTCTATCGATTCCGGCCTCTGTGCCACGGATACCACGGAAGATATTTCCGCCACCGATCATGATAGCGATTTCAACTCCAAGATCATGGATCTCTTTGATTTCCTCGGCGATGGATTTTGTTGTGTCGAAATCGATTCCATGAGAGAGGTTTCCGATCAGGGATTCCCCGGAAAGTTTCAACAAAATCCGCTTATAGGCTGGTTCTTGCGCTTTTTTTGGCATATCGAATCATCAAGATTTGCCCAATTCATAACGAGCAAATCTACTGATCACAACGTTTTCCCCGAATTTGGCGATAAAGGCCGTTACCAATTCCTTCACAGCCATCTTGTCCTCTTTGATGTAGGGCTGATCGAGCAAGCAGGCTTCCTGGTAAAATTTACTCAATTTTCCCTGCACGATCTTTTCTATTATCTCAGCGGGCTTCCCAGAATCCTTAAATTGTTCCCTGACTATTTCTTTTTCCTCTTCCAAGATCTCTTGCGGAACATTCTCGGAAGAAACATATTGAGGATTTGCCGCTGCAATATGCAGAGCGATGTTCTTGACCAACGCCTGAAATTCTTCGTTTCTAGCCACAAAGTCCGACTCACAGTTCACTTCCACCAGCACGCCGATTTTTCCGTTAAGATGAATATAAGACCCGACAGCTCCTTCTTTTGCCTGGCGATCCATCTTTTTTTGGGCTCGAGCGTGTCCTTTTTTTCTCAATACGGTTATTGCCTTTCCAATATCTCCGTTGCTTTCTTCAAGCGCCTTTTTGCACTCCATCATACCGATACCAGTTCGTTCACGGAGTTCCTTTACGAGACCTGCTGAAATCGTCATCTTATCCGCCTCCCTTATTCTGATACTTCAGGTTTTTGAGGAACTTCTATTTTCTCCTCCGCTAGAGGTTCTTCTCCTTCTGCAGGGATTTCATCAGTTTCAGGTGGTGTCTCCTCTTTTTTTGCTTCCTGTAGCTCTTTTTCTATCCTTTCTTTTTTTCCCTCGACAATCGCATCAGCCACTTTCGAGGAAAATAGCTCGATGGCTCTCACGGCATCGTCGTTTCCAGGAATTGAATAGTTTATGTTTTCTGGGTCCCCGTTGGTATCCACAACAGCCACGATAGGAATCTTCAACTTCATAGCCTCAAGAAGGGCGATTTCCTCCTTCATAGAGTCGATAATGAACACAGCTTCGGGAAGGTCGACCATGCTTCTGATGCCGCCCAAATTTTTCGAAAGTTTACGGTACACTTTATCAAGCTTTGACTGCTCTTTTTTGGAAAGAAGATCCCAGCGACCATCATCACGCATCTCATCGTATTCGATCAATTTTTCTACACTTCCTCTGATGACATTGAAATTCGTCAGCAATCCTCCCAACCAACGTTGATTCACATAACAGGATTCGCACTTCTGGGCATAATCCCGGACGATATCCTGGGCCTGTTTTTTCGTGCCCACAAAGAGGATATCCCCTCCTTCACTCGCAGTCTTTTTAATGAACTGGAGAGCTTCTTTGAAAAGCCTGATCGTCTTCTGCAGATCGATAATGTAAATCCCATTTCTCTGGCCAAAAATAAACTCCTTCATCTTGGGATTCCACCTTTTCGTCTGGTGGCCAAAATGAACACCTGCTTCTAAAAGTTCTTTCATTGTTACAGAAACCAACGGTGATCCTCCCTTTATCTCTTGTGATATTGTGGGGCCTTTCGAGCACCCAGCAATCCATACTTCTTCCGTTCTTTGATTCTTGCGTCTCGAGTGAGAAACCCTGCCCCTTTAAGTGGTGACCTCAATTCTTTGTTAAATTCGACCAGTGCTCTAGCGATTCCCAAACGGATAGCTGCGGATTGACCGTTTGCTCCTCCCCCATGCACACGAATGAAAATATCAAATTTTTTCTCCGTATCCGTCAAAAGGAGAGGTTGCTTTATGGTATGTTTATGGCTATCAAGGCTGAAATATTCCAAAAACGGCCTTGGCCTTTTGTTCACATACAAAGTGACATCGCCCTTACCCGGACGAAGAAATACCCTAGCGATAGAGGTCTTTCTCTTTCCTGTTCCATAATATTGGATTAAGCTCATGATTCCTCCTAAAACTGGTATTTCATGGGTTTCTGTGCCTCATGGGGGTGATGAGATCCTCGATACACTTTAAGCTTCTTGTAGACTTCGCGGCCCAGTTTGTTTTTCGGAATCATACCCCAGACAGCTTTTTTGATGATTTCTTCGGGTTTTGTCTCCATAAGCTCTTTCATGGTTTTTTCTTTGATGCCGCCGGGATAACCAGAATGGGAATAATACTTTTTCTGTTCAATTTTTTTTCCTGTCAATTTTATCCTTTCAGCGTTGATCACAATCACAAAATCTCCACTATCGAGGAAGTTGACGAATTCCGGCTTTCTCTTACCACGAAGAAGAATGGCGATTTCAGTGGCTAATCGTCCAAGGACTCTATTCTCTGCATCAACCAACCACCATTTCTTTATGATCTGATCTTTTTTCGGGACAAAAGTTTTCATCACGTAATTCCTAGAATTTTTTTCGTGAATAATAAAGTATTCGTATAAACTACTATCGATGAATTAAAATACTAAATTGTGCGCCCAATGTCAACCTTCACACAGGGATTTAGTGCACCCACACTTGAGGTTTTTGCCTCTTTGTAAATAGTTTGATGAGCGCGATTCCGATCAAAAATCCCCCGATATGGGCAAACCAGGCCACTCCGCCTCCTGCTCCGATATTCAGAACTTGAATCAAAATCCATATTCCAAGGACAAAGGCGGCAGGAATGGCGATGATCCGGATGAAGAAAAACAGGAATACAAGCGTCAAGACTCGTGCCTTGGGATAAAGGATCAGATAAGCTCCCAGAATGCCTGCGATAGCCCCACTGGCTCCGATCATCGGGACTTGAGAGTTGGGATGAAATACAATATGAGTCAGACTTGCTCCAAGGCCAGAAAGAAGGTAAAAAATAATGAACCGGGCAGGACCCAAAAAGTCTTCGATATTGTTGCCAAAAATCCAGAGATAGAGCATGTTAAAAACCAGATGGAATATCCCTCCGTGCATAAACATCGAGACGATGAGCGTCAACGGAGGAAAAAGTCTGGCGAGAGGCTCTCGCGATTCCACCATCATGAGAGACAACGCCTTAAAATGGGTGATTTCGTAGGGAATAGCACCCATTTTGTACACAAAATACTGAAGCCCCTCAGGAGAAAACAGTTGATAGAAAAAGACCACCGCATTCAAAGCAATAAACAAAACAGTAACGTAAGGGACACGAGAGGTTGGGTTGTCATCTTTAAGTGGAATAAACATATCTACTCTGAATTATTCATAAAAACTGCCGATGATATCAACAAGTAAAAAACACCGTCGGGTGGATGGTCGACAAATAATTTGAGCGAAAACAGGATGCAGCCAGTGCTTATCTTTCTTCTTGGCCTTTTTTCAACTCCTCTTCCAGTCTGATCTTGTCCAATTGTCTCTTTCTAACCTGAGTGTATCGTTCCGTATAACGGTCTGCATCCCGGATAAATCGTTCGCTTCTTTCTGGATAGAGATGAGAATGGACATTTCGGTAGAGCAGATTGACATACGCATAGGTATCGGGATAATTGGGATCTAACTCTGCTGATTTTAACAAAGTCTGTTCACTCTCATCCGCAAGCGCAATTCTCTCTTGTCGGGACAATATATTTTGGAGACGATAGGCTTTGTTAAAACGGTTCACCCCAATAGTAAACAGGGGCAGAGCATCGTCCGGTTTCATTTCTACAATTATTTGATGCATCGCATAGGCTTTATCGAAATCGGGGATAGGTCTGATATTGTCATAAAATTGGGCTGCATAGGCATAACCCTGAGGGTTTTGAGGATCCAATTCTATCCTTCTCAGGTACATCTCCTCTGCTTTTTTATGGATATCTTTATTTTCGCCGGCATACCTGTTGTAGAATCCAGCCACGACATAATAGTTTTCCATGTTGGTGGGATCCAGTTCCAACACCCTCAGGAACATCCCTTCTGCATCTTCTAATCTCTGCATACGATCATACATATCTCCTAAGGAATGGACGATCTGGATGTTGGTCGGCTCTTTCTCCAAGGCCAATTTCAGGTTTTCGATAGCTTTCTCCGCCCTTTCCAAATTTCTTGGGCTCTCATCACCGGCCTTATACTGGTTTTTGTAGCTTTCACCAAGGAAACGATAAGCCAAGGTCAATTCAGGGTTGTACTCCAAAGTTTTCTCATATTCCTCGATAGCCAACCGATACTGGCTCTCTGTGAAGTGATTGTTGGCTTTAGAGAAGTGATGATTTGCCTTCAGTTGATTAATATTCAGTTTCTTGCAGCTTGGTGTGAAAAAAATAACAGCTACAATAAGAATCGGCAGGATGAATATTATCTTCTTTCTAGACATCTTGACCTCCTTAAACATCGAATCCATTCACTAAGGGTAATTTAAATTTATAAATGAATAGAGGAGGAAAGTCAAGAAGATTAGGGGGGGATACACCTTCAGCTTTTTTTCAAGGTCAGCCGCAATGGTGTACCTAAAAAGTCAAACTCTTCGTATAGTTTTTTCAGGAAAAATTTCTCATACGCAGAATCCAAAGAAGCCTGTGAATGGGTAAACAAGATAAAGGATGGCGGAAGAATTCCCTTCTGCACCATGTATTTCAATTTGATCTTTTTCCGGTTCCTCGAAACGGGGGGATGCCTTGTGTTCATCTTTTTTAAGAATTTGTTCAGCCGAGGGGTAGGGATTTTTTTTTCTCCGTTCGCAAACACTTCCTCAGACAGGTCGAGAATTTTTACGATTCTCTGGCCTGAAAGCGCGGATATAAACACCAAAGGAGCATAGGATACAAAATCCAACTTGCGATAAATCCTATCATGAGATTTTTTATGAGACTGGGTCTCTTTCTGAATAAGGTCCCACTTGTTCAAAGCCATAATCAGAGGTTTTCCCGAATCATGAGCAAGATGGGCAATCGCCGTATCCTGATGGGTCGGAAACTCCATGGCGTCCAAAATGAGACATACGACATCCGCATGTCCTATATTCTTTTTTGCCTTGACAATTCCCGCTTTTTCCCTTTTATCCTTGGTTCGGCTCATTTTCCGTATCCCTGCGGTGTCTATCAGGCAAAATGTTTTTTTGTTTCTCCTGATTAGTGTGTCCGTGCTATCTCGTGTGGTCCCTGGAATTTCGCTTACGATCAGCCTTTTCTCTCCACTTAACCTATTCACAACAGAAGATTTTCCAACATTTATCCGTCCCACTATGGCTATTTGGAGAGGTTCGGTCTCTGCATCTCTATCGGCTGACGACGGGAGAATATCGATAATACGCTCTTCAAGATAGTCCATATTCCTCTTATGCTCTGCGGAAATAGGTATTATCTCTTCTTCTCCAAGCCGGTAAAAGTCTCCGATCTGATCCTCTTCCCTTGGGGTATCGATCTTGTTTATCACGACAAAGATCGGTTTATCCATTTTTTTTAATGAAAAAAAGAGCTCCTCTTCTCCCGGAGTCATCCCCCTTTTTCCATCAAGCACAAAAAGGAGAACATCTGCCATCTGAGAGGCCTCCCATGCTTTCTGCTTAACTTGAGATGAAAAGGGATCCCCCTGAGAATCAAAAAAACCGCCCGTATCAATCAGGATAAAACTTTTTTCAGCCAAGCGGCAAAAAGCAGGGATTTGATCTCTCGTCATTCCAGGCAAAGTATGAACAAGGGATTTTTTCTGTTTTAACAGGCGATTGAAAAGGGTGGATTTTCCCACATTGGGAAATCCGACAATGACAACCTTGATCGGCTTTTTCATAGGATTATGCTCCCCATTTTTTTGTGACAGGAATTCGGATTTTATTTGGCGACAATATCATATATCGGCTGGAAAGGGCTGGTCAGGTTGATGTGTCCTCCCAAGGTCTTTTTTTCTCCCCCATCGATGAGGATAAACACCTTCTTAATCGTTTTTATGTTATACGAAAGAGAATTCACTACGGAATAGATTGTGGACATCTCAGCCGAAGAACCGGAAAGATGTTTGTCCATAATCTCTCGCGAAAAATCCACATAGGCCACACCCTCCTTGGTGATATAAAGCTCCCTGAGCCTTGTTCCGGGAGGAATCGGAGAAAGGAATCCTCGTTGGGATCCATTGAGGAGCTCCGAGATAATTCTCTTGGCATGTAGAGCAAGAGAGGATTCCGGGATTATTTCTCTCTCTTCACGATGCAAAAGGCTATCATGCTCTGAGGGGAAAAACAGGATTATGGTCGTGGATTCATTTTGTTTTTCCGATTCGGATTCATCCTGGGAAGAAGAGATAAATTGAGTCGGCCTTGGCTTTATGGTTCCTCCCAGATTTAAATAAATGATAACGAGAACAACAAGAAATAAAAGTAAAGCAGCAAGGATCACAAGTTTTTTCTTGTCCATTTGTAATTCTATCAGCGAGAATTATCTCGAAGAAATTTGGCTAGCCCGTCATAGACAGCTTGGGCTATTTTGCGCTGATATTCTTCTGTTAACAATTTTCTTTCTTCTTGAGGATTCGAGAGGAATGCCACTTCGACCAGCACAGCAGGACAGGCCACTCCGGTTAGAACTTTGAAAGGTGCTTGTTTTATTCCTCTGTTTCTCGTCCCCCACAGCAGATTGAGTTCGCTCTGTATAGCCTCGGCCAGCTGGCTGCTCTGCTTGAGATAAGCGGTTTGGGCCATGTCCCAAAGGATCATTTTGATCAAATCTTCATCTTCAGCTTGTATGTTGTTTTCCATTTCTTTCGAATTGTTTTCCATGAACGCCAAGCGTCTGGATTCCTCATCGGTGGCATCTTTGCTGAGAAAATAGGTCTCCGGACCAGCCGCCCCTTTCCTGTAGGACCCGTTAACATGTATGCTGATGAAAACAGTGGCCTTGTTGTTGTTAGCAATGGCCGACCGGTCTTCGAGTGAAATATCCACATCTCGATCTCTTGTGAGAACGACATTGGAGGCCCTCGTTTGCCTTGCAATCTCTGCCAGTTTCATTCCGATGGCAAGGGTGATATCCTTCTCCAGAGTTCCAAACTTTCCCTTTGCTCCGACCTCTAATCCTCCATGACCGGGATCTATCACGATACATTCTGGATCTACAGTTTGAGGATTTGTCATATTCCGATTCGTTTCATTGATCGGTGGATCTTGCCCCCTATTGGGATGGATTTCGATAATCAATCTGGGAGGATTTTGCACCTTGAAAGAATTGCAGGAAAAATTTTCATGCTCCGTATTGATGGTTAGCATGTAAGATCCGCTTCCCCGCGACCACCCCACAGATTTGACAAACCGGCTCTGGAAAGATTCTCTCTGGATTCGGAAAGGGGTGTTGGCCCTGATTTTTACAAAAACAAAGGTATCACTTTGCTCGACACTCGAACTCAACGGCAGGTCAGACTGGATCGTTACCCGGCTGTATTTTTCATAATCCTGTGCAGATATTTTTAAGATGGGTTGGCTTTGCGGAGCACTGAAAATACTTAAAAACAGAAAAATGACGGAAAAAGCCAGTGTCAATTTTGGGATTCCTCTTCTGAGCTTGTACAATTTATCTCTGTCGTTTATCTCTATTATGGAGGCGGCATTATGGAGGCGGCGGGAATCGAACCCGCGTCCGAAGACATTCAACGAAAGGCATCTACATGTTTATCTTCTTCTTGTTTCTCATTCTGCGGCTTAAGAAGAAGAAAAAAACCACAGAACCAGCCCTGATGTTGTTTCGCTCCGCAGGCTCAAGACGGGCCTGGTTTGCTATCCTGCTCATCGACGCCTCTCAAGCACCGCAGGAGAATGCAAGAGAAACGGCATGCCTACAAGTTAGGCAGCAATTGGCAGTTGTTCTGCACTTAATTCGGTCCACCTTTTTAACGAGGTGGGTGGAGCCTCGACATGCAACCTTTGCCTCACTATCTCCGTCGAATCCAGTTCGCCCCCAACTCTTCTCTAGACTAAAATTATAAAGAATTCCATCAATTCTTGTCAACATAATTAGGAGCGTCCCCTATTCATTTACCATCTCCGAGGCTTGTTTGATCCGTTCGGCTGTCATTGGGAGCTGATACACGCTGACTCCGATAGCATCATGGATGGCATTAGCAATAACCCCTCCCATACAGATGATGGCAGGTTCTCCGCCCCCCTGAGGAGCGGCATTTCTGTCTTCGATCAAGACCGTCTCGATCTTGGGAAGCCAAGAGAATTTTGGGATCTCATAGGTATCGAAATTCGAGTCCAAAATCTCGCCGCCCTTGAAATGAATATCTTCACTGAGGGCATATCCTAACCCCATGGTGATACAGCCCTCCATCTGAATCTTGGATCCCTCAGGATTGATGGACAATCCCATATCTTGGGCACAAACCACCCGCTTCACCTGGACCTGCATGGTTTTTTTATCAACTTCCACTTCAGCCATGTGGGCCACATAGGTACCGGCATCGATACCTGTGGCAATCCCGTATCCCCGGCCGCTTGGAACCTTTGCGGGAGTCCACCCGAATTTCTTGGCAACTGCCCGTAAAAC
>DAOWCB010000218.1 GCA_030633795.1 Candidatus Aminicenantota bacterium
GAGGAAAAACGTGCAGTTTGCTAAGGATTTCCATGGTTTTGTGATCCCTGTCCAAATAGTGCCCCACGATATTCCGTAAGATATTTTTAGCCAGCCGTCTCATGCCGGTGTAGTACAGGAGTGTCTGGTCTTTGTTGATCCTTGGATCCAGCACATCGGATTTGACGGCTTGGATTTTTGGATCCGGAACAAGACCCGGCTCTGTGGTGATTATTTTCACACCTTTGATGGTTCCACCGATTTGGTCCTGCCATCCCCCTCCGGTTGTCAGTTCCTGCTCAAGTTGGAGCACCAGGTTAAACAACTCCCGCTGGGTGGTCTCTCTGCCGATCAATTTGTTGATGACAGACATCAACACCGCTCCCATGATGCTGGAGGTTCCCAATCCACTCCCGCTAGGGATGGCTGCTAACGTGGTAAGTTCGATGCCGCCACCAAAACACCCCAGCATATCTTTGAGAGTCTTTACACCAGTTGGCCAGGTCGCTTTATCCAGGGAGAATCCCGAGAGAACAAGCGCAGCTTTTGCCAGCCCAAATTCGCTGGTGGCCTTTCGGTAATCCATCAAATCTTCTAAATCTTTGATGGTAACTCTCAATCCGTGGTCGATCGAAGCGATCCTGATCTCAGGATCTTCCACAATCCGCGAATAAACATGGATCGGGGGTTGACCGTTTAGGTTAACAGCGGCGTTTATCACACATCCTCCGTGTTCCAACGCATAGGGTGGTGTGTCTGTCCATCCTCCTCCCAGGTCCAGACGGGCAGGAGCCCGGCCCCAGATGATCTTGTCCGGACGTACAGCACATCGGGGATGAGTTGAAGACTTTTTTTTGCTCCTCACGATCATCTGGCTCAGGTTTTCAAACGCACTGTTTTGAACCTTTTTGCACCAGGTTTTGGCATCTTGAAAAGCCTGTGTATCCAGACCTAAGGAATTCAGCCATTCTTTATCTTGATTCGACAATTGCTTATGAATAGACTGAAGGTTTTTGGTCCATTCCTTTTCTTTTTCGGAGAGGTTGAGTTTAATCGCAGATCCAAGGGTGTGGATAATTCGGGAGAACACAAGTCGGTCTAATCTGAATGACTCTCCTTTTTCATCCACATATCCTTTTGCTTCCTGCAGAACAGTGACTGTCCATTCCATGCGTTCCGCATCATCCAAATCCCTGAAAATAAACGCCAGATCCTCTGCCGAAAAAGCGCTTTGGTGAAGAAAGATTTGTCCCAATGAGCTGCAGATTTCTTCGGCCCTGTTTTTTCGACGTCTGATGTAAAAGTTCTCGAGGTCGACAAGGTTGGAAATTTCTGCCAGGCTGTATTTATCCGCCTTGTTCCATGCCTGGATTTGATCAGTCGTGGCTTCAGAAGGATTTATCATCCAAAGCCATTCGTGGTAATCGTTCGGGGATGAGATGGCCGGGAAAATTTTTGCGTTCCACAGATTTTTTTCAGGATCTTTAAAGGAATCATCAATGCCGTATATCCGGACGAACCAAACGTTTTCCCCATCCCGGTTGTGTCCTTTGATGATATCCAAGCAGGATTTTGCTGGAAGGGACAAAGGCTTATCCACATCAACACCCACCACCACGTTTTCTCCTTCGAGGATCAATTCCGATCGGATGCGGCAGCCTTCCACCCAGGATTCTTTGCCGGTAATCCGACCGTTTTTATGAATGTGGTTGTTGATGCTCAGACAGGTATTTTGCATCAATTCCGAACCGGTTTCGATCAACTGTCTAGGTGTGCCAAAATGGAGAAAGATACAGTCCTCCAGCGGATACACAAAAAACGGGACTCTGGACATAGAGTCAAAGATGGTCACAAGAAAGGATTCCGAGAGATTGGACCCGCTGGCACGAACGTTTTTTAAGAACTCATCGAACCGGACTTCTTTTCCCATCGCACAGCAGATTTCCCGATAGAAATCCAGACCTTTGGATAAGATCTCTTCGGCGATGGGCCCGGTCCAGTGGAATTCAGTATCTTTTTGTTTGATATTACACAGTGTGATCAATTTTGTCGCTGTCGTTGCATCTAGTTCAGTGACTCCGATATCTAGCAGGGATTGTCCCTGCTCATTGATGGCCCCTTTTTCTTTTTGTTGGGAGATAGAGGGCTTTTGAAGGAAATGTAGTACCTGGCCATTCCTATCTGTGCTGAATACCCCGTGGTTTTTCGCCTGTTCCGGCGAGATGTGACAACCGAGTCCAGTCAATCCATTTCCTTGAAATTTAACCTCCTTGGGAGAGAAAAACAGGAGAACGTCTCCTGTTGTCACTACTACCTGACCTTTTTTTGATTCGGAGGGAGGGAGTTCCCGGTAGATCGGGAATTGCCGGTCAAAGATCGTGTTTCCGAGAGCTGAGTCGGATTTGCCAGGGATCGGAGTGAAAATTTTGCCGCAGGGACCGTATGCCGGCAATCTTCTGGAATCGCCTCCTGCATGAATGATTAGGATGCGCAGGCGGTTGAGCGTCTCTTCGATTCGAGCGGGCGAAAATTTGGTTAAGCCAGATGTCCTGAATTCCCGACTCAAGATCTTCAGCAATGCAAAGATGGTGCTCCCCCCGCTTCCCACTCGATGGCTCTGGGGATCGGGAACGACCAAGATCTGATTGGTTCCCGTGATCAAACCGAGCTTTTTCCTCAGGTTTAGTTGAGTTATATAGGCAGCGGCCTGTGCTTCGTTGGATGCCGTGACAATCAAATAATCCCAGGGATGAGAAATGATATCCATATGTAATTATTCGGACTTTCGACTGGCTTCTACTTGCATTTTGATCCAGGGATAAGTCTGTGCGATTCCTTCTTTTAACGAAAACCTGGATTTCCATCCGATTGAACCGATGCGGTCAACACGGAAATTGCGGGCTTTCACACCGACAGGGCCATCGATATGTTTGATGTTTATCGTTTTTCCGGACACATCGGTGATGACCTTCACCAAGTCATTGACGGACACGTATTCCTGGCGTCCGATGTTGACGCCGTTTTCCAGATCAGAGTGCATTAGCAGGATGATCCCATCCAAAAGGTCATCGATGTATGTGTAAGCGCGCATCGCCGTTCCGTCTCCCCAGATCTCGATGATTCCTCCGTTGTCGGCTTCGGCGATTTTTCTCGAAAGCGCAGCAGGCGCTTTTTCACGCCCACCCTGCCATGTGCCTTCAGGTCCGTAGGTGTTCTGAAAACGGGCCAGCCGAACAATCATCCCGAACCGGCGTCCGTAAGCCATAGCCATGCGTTCGGAGTACAACTTTTCCCACCCATACTCATTATCCGGGAGGGCAGGAAAGGCATCTTTCTCGGAAAGTTCAGGCTCATCCGGCTCCATATCCCTGTAAACACAAGCGCTGGAGGAAAAAAAATAACGTTTAACCCCTCTCATAGCACTGGCATGGGTCATGTGGATATTGATCAAACAGCTGTTGCGCATGATTTCGCACTCTGCACTGTCGATAAATCCCATGCCTCCCATATCGGCTGCCAGCTGATAGACTTCGTCAAAAGAATTTCCATCAGGCGCAATCACCGAGTTCTCGCAGTTATTTTGTTCTCTAAGGTCCAGGATGAGGAATTCATCTGCTTCGGTTTCTGAAAATTCGGGATATTTGAGATCCACTCCGCGAACCCAGTGGCCTTCCCTTTTTAATCGTCTCACCAAATGAGAACCTATAAATCCGCCAGCCCCGCACACCAATGCTTTCTTTTCAGCCATCCCTTTTTATCCTTTATTTAGCCTGAATTATCCAGGTTAGACATGAAAATTTATATCA
>DAOWCB010000349.1 GCA_030633795.1 Candidatus Aminicenantota bacterium
GACAGGTACCGAATTTAGCATAATTCGGTACCTGTCCCCGAATTATTGAACCGTCCCCTTTTTTAATGCTTTTTTGATGCAACTTTTAACTATAAATCTAGTTATTAAATTGTTGGTCTGATTGAATTTTGGGCCGATGTGTGTTAATTTATATTTTAAATCCGAAGGAGAAATAAAAATGAAAAAGACCCTGTTCCTAGCTCTATTCAGCTTTTTTCTAGGGCTATTCCTGGCGGGGATAATTTTTGTGTACATCCCCGAAAAAAACGCCCCGGTCAATGTTAGTTTTCTGGACGAAACATCTGCTCCCTCGCTCTCATCGAATCTTTATGCGGCCTCACCGATACAGTCAAAACCGGAATATGATTTTGCAACCATAGCCGAAAGAGTAGCCCCCGCTGTGGTGCACATTAAAGCCGAAAAAGTGGAAAGGGTTCAGTACAGGAGCATGATGGACGATCCGTTTTTTGAAGATTTTTGGAGATTTTTCGGGGAACCCCGTAGAAGGGAACAAGAACGGCGGTCCATATCCCGTGGGAGCGGCTTTTTTATCAGCACAAACGGCTACTTGGTAACAAACTATCACCTCGTTGTAAATGCCGAAAAAATAACACTCAAAACTCTGGATAACACGGAATACAATGCAGAAGTAGTCGGTACCGATCGCGAATCAGATCTTGCCCTTCTCAAGGTCGATAAAAAGAACCTTCCTTTCATAGAGCTCGGAGACTCGGCAGGATGCCGCCCTGGAGAATGGGTCTTAGCCATCGGAAATCCACTCTCTTTTGAGCACACTGTAACCGCAGGGATCATAAGCGCCAAGGGACGACAACTTTTGGGTGGTCCAACATACCAGAACTTTATCCAGACCGATGCGGCCATCAATCCCGGAAATAGCGGCGGACCTCTGGTAAACATGCACGGAGAGGTTATCGGGATCAACGCTATGATATCCACAACAACAGGTGGAAGCATCGGAATCGGATTTGCCATTCCTTCAGACTTAGCAAAAAAAGTGGTCAACCAGCTCAGGGAAAAGGGAAGGGTAATCCGGGGTTATCTGGGAGTTATAAACCCATATCCTCTGGATGACGCTTTTAGAAAAAGCCTTAATATCGATGTGAAACAGGGCGCCATGATCCAAGATGTGGCACCCGGCTATCCGGCAGAAAAGGCAGGAATGAAGCCTTACGATGTTATCGTAGAAGTTGATGGGAAACCCATAAAGGATCACAATGACCTGCTGATAAAAATCGCGGACATACCTCCAGGAAAAACAGTCAACATCAAAGTCGTACGAAAAGGAGGAGCTGTAAAAATTCTTAAGGCGAAAATCGTAGAACGGGAAACCGAGGAAGAACAGGTACCTACGACCTCATCGGATAAAGATATCGGTTTCAAAGTCAGGGAATTGACTCCCCGCCTAGCAAGCCGATTGGGCTATCAGACAGAAGAAGGCCTGATAATTGCGGATATCACACGTTACAGCGAGGCGGACAGAAAAGGCATCTCGAAGGGAGATATTATTCTAGAGATCAACCAGATTAAAATGAAAACCGTGAAAGATCTCGAGAACATTCTCAGGAAAGCCAAACCTGGTGATGCGGTCATGCTGCTTTTACGGAGAGAAGGCAACGGAAGAAGCCGTGATTTTATCGTGACGCTGAGCATACCTGAATGAAATTTACCAAAATCCACTCCCTCGGAAACGACTTCCTGATCGTCGAAGAGGGGAAGATTCGAGGCATCGAAGATAAGCCGGCTCTGGCTCGACGGATCTGTGAGCGTCACACTGGAGTCGGGGCAGACGGGCTCTTGATTATTCGCATAAAGGATAAAAGCAAGGGAATTGTCAATTTCCGCGTGTTCAATGCAGACGGAACCGAAGCGGAGATATCGGGAAACGGGTTGAGATGTGCGGCGGCCTACCTCTGCCACTACAAAAAGATCGATTCCAAGAGGTTGGAATTCCACACCACGGCCGGAAAACGAAAAAGCAAGCTCATCAAGCAAAATGAAAATCACTATCACATTCAGATAGAAATGGGGATTCCGTTGTTGAGTTCCCAAGACATTCCTTTCTACGACGGTTCGGTTCATGAAAAAATCATCGATTATCCATTATCCATCATCAGGAAGGTCTATCCGATCACAGTCATGTCTCTTGGAAATCCACATTGTGCCATCTTTTTTGACCGGTTCCCGGCAAGGATTGAATGGCACCAGATCGGCAGAGAGATCGAACTTCATCCTTTTTTTCTCAAAAAAACCAACGTTGAGTTCATTAGAGTCATGAACCGGAAAGAAATCGAAGTCCTGTTTTGGGAACGCGGAGTTGGTGAGACTCTTTCCTCTGGAAGCGGAAGTTGTGCGGCTGCCGTGGCTTCCATTCTGAAAGACTTGACCGATCAAAAAGTCAGGGTTCAGACTAGTATGGGCGTGCTGGATGTAGAGTGGAAAAAACAGAAAGTCTATCAGTCAGGTCCAGCCGAAATCGTTCTCGAAGGAAAATACATAGCTCTTTAAAAACCAATATAAATTGGGGACAGGATACCCTTTCACCAATTTTATTTTGTACTGAATTAAGTGAAAGAGTATCCTGATAATC
>DAOWCB010000391.1 GCA_030633795.1 Candidatus Aminicenantota bacterium
AGAAAAGAAAGAGAGCTCCACCGGCAGGAGGAAAACAGACGTTTTATTCTCCAGGCTGCGGAAAAGGTTTTTGTTCAAAAAGGCTATAGACCTGCCACAGTCGATGATATCGCTGAGGAGGCTCAATTTTCCAAGGCCACGCTTTACCGCTATTTTAAGAGCAAAAGCGATATTTTTTTCGAAATCATCTACAGTTCTTTTGAAGAAAGTTATAACGGAATAAAAAAAATTCGACTAAAAGAATTGAGCGCGGAAAAAAAAATAAAGGAATTGATCGGCTTCATCGTTTCCACCTATCATAAAAAGAAAAATCTCTCACGCATATTGTTCATGGAGAAGTCCACGATGAAAAAACTTATGAAAACTAACTCTGGCTCTTATGTTGCCCATGGTGATTTTCATCCCGATATCTCTCCCGAGATCAAATCCAAGATGGAGCAGATATCAGGTGTCATAAGTGAAATAATTAAAGAAGGTGTGGAAGCCGGTGAATTTCGCGATATGGATGTTTATGATGCCAGTGCTGTTCTTGGATCTCTGTTAAGAGGTTTTTACTTCCGAGGTCCTATCCAGGATAAAAAATACAGCATCCAGGAGACAACCGATTTGCTCCATTCTTTTTTTCTAAACGGAATAAAAAGGCAAAAAAAGTCCACAAAAGGAGATTGAAAATGCAGAAGGGAAAGATCTTACTAATTTTTATTGTTCAACTATCCCTTATACAGATGTCTTTCTCTCAGGAAAGACTGACTCTTACTCTGGAGAAAAGTGTCCGGATCGCTCTGGCACAAAATCCTTATCATCTTGCAGCAGAAGAGAGAGTCGATGCCGCTTACTTTAAACTTCGAGAAACAGCTTCTGGGTTTATGCCCTCTCTGAATGCCCAGGGACAACAAACTCTGGATGAAAAGTCGATGGAATTGGAGTTCCCCTCTTTTATACCTGGGGAACCCCCTCAACGGGTTGAGATGGACTTCACAAGAGATTTCCAGTTTGCCATGACCCTGTCCCTCCCTCTTTTTACGGGCGGACGTCTAACTTCCGGATTTAAACAAGCCAAATATAATCTGGAATCCACAAAAGAGGCTGTTAGGCAGTCCAAACATTTAACGGTCTTTAACACCAAACGAGCTTTTTACAGGCATCTATTGGCCAAGGAATTCGTGTCAGTGGCCGAGGAAGCTGTTCGGGTTGCAGAAGAAAACTTGGAAAATGTGAAAAACATGTACGAGGTGGGAATGGCTTCAAAAATGGATCTTTTGCGATCGGAGGTACGGCTGACCAACATGCAGCCTGAAGTGATAGCAGCTAAGAACAACCTCAGGATTTCCGAACTCAGCTTGAAAACCATGTTGGGTATGGATCTTTCCCAATCCGTGGAAATCGAGGGAGCCCTAAGCTATGAACCGTTGGAGCCCGATTTGGAAGAAGGCATAACTACCGCGTTGGCCCAGAGACCCGAAGTGAGGCAATTTGACTTCCAAAGAAAAATGGCGGGGGAATCCCTGAAACTTTCTCGAGCAGGATATTTGCCCTCGCTGGCTGTATTAGGAAATTATAGTTTTTGGTCGGATAAATTGAATTTCCGGAAAGATACATGGTCATCTTTATATGCGGTTAACCTTGTATTGAAGATCCCAAATTTTAACGGGTTCAAAGAATCGGCCCAAATTGCACAATCAAAGGCT
>DAOWCB010000169.1 GCA_030633795.1 Candidatus Aminicenantota bacterium
ATAGGAAAAACATTCTGCGCTACGAATACAGCAGCGATTATTCTGTACGCAGCAATAGTTATTCAATATTTGGCCGATCCATCTTTATCGGAATCTACATCCCTTTTTTCTAAATTAATTCGGGGACAGGTACCGAATTGCTTCATTCTCGAATATCGGACATATAATTCGGTACCTGTCCCCGAATTAAAAACCTATTTGTTTTACTTTTTTCCAAATAATCCTTGACTTTCATAGAGATTTGTTTTACTTTTTACTATGATATAGGATTTTGGAGAGTGACATGAAAACGATTTCAAGAAGAGAAGAACAAATTCTCATCGCCATCTGGAACCTTAAAGAATCCGCTTACCTCCTGGCCATAAAAAATCATCTATCAAAAATCATGGAAACCGACTGGTCAGTCGGTGCCATACACAAGCCTTTGATGAAACTGGAGAAAGAAGGATTTGTCGAATCCTACATGGGGGAAGCAACGGCTAAAAGGGGGGGAAGAAGCAAAAAAATCTACCAGGTTTCAAAATTGGGGCTCGCCGCCCTCAAAACTATCAAAAAGGAGCATGACGTCCTTTGGGCCAAATTCCCGGTCATCAAAAAAGCATAAAACCATAAACATGAAACACAAAAAGGAAACACCTCCCCTTCTCGGCGAGAAAATACTTAAGATTTTTCTTCCAAAGGGGGAAAGTGAATCTGTCGTCGGTGATTATGAAGAGCTTTACACAGAAATCGCTCAAACGCGTGGCAAATCCAGGGCTTATGCTTGGTATTGGATTCAGATCATGAAATCGATATGGGCCGGCATCACTGTTCATGTTTGGTGGAGTTTAACCATGTTAAAAAGTTATCTAACCATAGCATTGAGATATCTAAAAAGGCACAAAATCTATTCGTTCATCAATATTTCGGGTCTTGCCATCGGGATGGCTTGTTGTGTCCTCATCCTTTTGTGGATCAATGATGAGATACGGTATGACAGGTTTCATGAACAAACCGAAAATCTATACCGGGTTGTGAATGATCTGAATTATGGCCCTTATTCTCAACTCACGAAAGGCACCGCCTATCCCCTGGGTTCGGCCATGAAAGAAGAAATCCCTGAGGTCAGGGAGACTGTCCGCCTCCTGCCGACTAGAAAGATATTGGTCGCCTATGGGGAAAAAAAATATTACGAAGAAAATTTCTACTTTGCTGATCCTTCTCTGTTTAAAATTTTCACATTTCCTTTTATCAAAGGAGATCCCGATACAGCCCTATCTTCTCCCTCCTCGGTTGTAATCACTCAAGACATGGCCTCCAAATATTTCGGCAGCCAGAATCCCGTGGGAAAAACGATCCAGACTCAGAATCAGAATGACTATATCGTGACAGGTGTCATTGAAAATATCCCCAAAAACTCCCATCTTCAATTCGGTTTTATCGGATCGATAGAGCGTGCGGTGGCCATGGGGGCCCGTACCCACTGGTCAGGATGGCTGTACGACACCTACGTCTTGCTCCAGTCGAACACATCCTTCGAGGAAGTGAACGCGAAACTAGAAGCATGGATCAAAACCAAAGGTGCTGAAGAATCCCGCTATTACCTCCAGCCTCTCTCAGACGTACACATGTACGGATTGCAGGGAGAAGGCGCCATCCGCCCGTTATCTTTATTTTCGACCCTTGCCCTGTTGATCCTGATTATTGCCTGCATCAATTACATGAACTTGGCTACGGCCCGAGGAGGGACACGGGCCAAAGAAATCGGATTGCGCAAAGTCGTGGGAGCGAAAAAGAACAATATTTTGAAGCAGTTTTTAAGTGAATCTGTTTTGTTCGCGTTTTTTGCACTCTTGATATCCCTTTTCTTAGTTGCCCTGTTTCTCCCGGTTTTTAACCAGATATCGGGCAAAGAACTGAGCATGAATCTGGTACAAAATAAATTCCTGTTTCTCGGCATATTAAGCATTACGCTTTTGACCGGAGTTCTTTCAGGAAGTTATCCGGCCTTTTTCCTCTCCTCTTTTGAGCCGGACCGGATATTGAAGGGAACTTTATCCGCCAAAAAAATCGGCACGAGTACTGCATCCATCCGAAAAGGTCTTGTCGTTTTTCAATTTATTCTGACGATTGTTTTAATAATCAGCACAACGACCGTGTTCAGACAGATGAGCTTTATCAAAAACCAGAGACTGGGTTTTGATAAAAACTACTTGATCTACACACAACTGCGAAGTGAAGGCAATCTCTGGGAGCGGTATGATGCGCAAAAAACATGGCTCAAATACAAAACGCTCAAAAACGAACTATCACAAAATCCCAATATCCTTGACGTTTCCTCGGCGACCTGTCTTCCCTTTGGATCGATGGGGGGAGAATGGGGGCAGTTGGACTGGGAAGGGAAAGATCCAGAGTATCAGCTATCGATGAATCATATGGCTGTCGATGCCCATTTTCTTAAAACATTTCAATTGGAAATGATCGAGGGGCGTTTCTTATCCGACGAATTTCCATCCGACGCACAAAATTTTATCCTGAATGAAGCTGCGATCAAAGCCACTGGTTTAGATTCCCCTGTGGGAAAAAGATTCCGTTTGCTGGATAAGACGGGAAAAATCACTGGGGTGATAAGAGATTTTCATTTTGCTCCGCTTCACAATGAAATAGAACCTCTGGTGCTCCATCTGATGCCTTATCAGTACTGGATGTACCGAAATTATGTTTTTGTCAGAATAAGTGCAGACAATATCTCTCAAAACATTGCATCCATCGAAAAGATGTGGGACAGAGCCATCCCTGAGTATCCTTTTGAATTCCATTTCTTAGACGATACCATCGATCAAAAGTACAGGTCAGAACAGCGGCTCGAAATGATTCTCAGGATCTTCACATTCCTGGCTATCTCCATTTCCTGCTTCGGCTTATTCGGATTGATATCCTTTACAGCCGAACAGAGGACCAAAGAGATAGGAATCCGTAAAGTTTTGGGAGCATCCGTGGGCAGCGTTGTTCGGCTCTTGTCCAAAGAATTTGTCGTGCTGGTTGTTTTGGCCAATATCATAGCCTGGCCTGTGGCTTACTATGTAATGACAAAATGGCTGAAAAACTTTGCCTATCGTACAGAGATCGGTTTTGTTACCTTTTTATTCTCGGGATTCTTGGCGCTAATTATCGCAATTCTCACCGTTTGCTTCCAGTCCATAAAAGCTGCTCTGGCTAATCCTGTGGATTCGCTGAGATATGAATAAAAAATGGGAACAGGAAATAGGAGATAAATGATGAAAACAAAGGTGTCTTTGATAGGGATAATAATCATGATTTCTGCATTCGTTTGGAGCGTTGCACAGAATGAGAAATTCCCTATATTAAAAGGCGAATACCTGGGCCAAAAACCTCCTGGGATTAAGCCAGAAGTTTTTGCTCCTGGGATCGTCTCGACAACACAAGGAGAATTTAATGCGGCATTCTCCCCTGATGGCAAAGAGTTCTACTTTTCCGTGAATGAGCCTTCAGGACGTGAAACCATGAAGTTCATGACGCGAAAGGACAATCAATGGACTCCTCCCCAAGCTGTTCCGTTTGTGAGCTCTCAAAATGACTGCGATCCTTTATTCTCTTTTGATGGCCAGGGACTTTATTTCATATCCACCCGGCCCAAAAAGGAAAAAGCCGGATCGAGTGATTGGAACATCTGGTATGTGGAAAGGATGGATGCGGATTGGTCCGAACCAATAAACATCGGTCCTCCGGTGAATTCAGATGTGGATGAATATTATGTTTCACTCACAAAAGACGGGACAATCTATTTCTCCTCAAACCGGGCCGGAGGTTTGGGCTCTTTCGATATCTACAGATCCCGGTTTGTGGATGGACATTACGCAAAACCGGAAAACCTGGGCGCCTCGATAAACACAAAGTATCTGGAACATGATCCGTTTATCGCTCCTGATGAAAGTTATATCCTGTTTACCTCTGTGGACAGACCAGAAGGATTCGGCACAGGAGACCTGTATATCAGCTCTCGTAGGAAAGATGGCACCTGGACAAAGTCCAAAAATATGGGAAAGGCCTTCAACACGAGTGGTTATGACTTTTGCCCGATAGTTTCTCCCGATGGGAAGTATTTTTTCTTCACAAGAAGAGGAGATATTTACTGGGTTAGCGTGGAAGCCATACAGAAATTGCTTCTACCGAATTGAGCCGTTGAACTTGATCTTTCCTCCGATGATGGTGTAGACGACTTCCGTGCTCAGGATCTCGTCTTCGGGGATGGTCATGATATCCTTGGAAAAGACAGTGATGTCGGCCAGTTTGCCTGGTGTCAAAGTCCCTTTGATGTCTTCTTCAAAAGCTGCGTAAGCCGGATTGACTGTATAGGATTCCAAAGCCTGTTGGCGGGTCATGCGCTGTTCTGGAAAAAAGACATTTCCGTCGGCCATTTTTCGTGTGACTGAACAATAAAAATTTACGATGGGATCGATATCTTCCACAGGAGGATCGGTCCCGTTGATAACGACAGCACCCGAT
>DAOWCB010000032.1 GCA_030633795.1 Candidatus Aminicenantota bacterium
GGCACCTCCCAGTATGGCTATTGTTAATCCTAATGCCATCTCATCCACCTCCTATTTCCTGAATTATTTATAGAAACTGCCGATCCGAACATAAAAAAAACAAATTTTTAAACTCCATCTATCTAATCACCGGCAGTTTCTACCCTTCGTGCAAGTCGATCTCACCACATCGGCTTCGTTGCAGCCCAATCGCAGTAGTTCACTACAGCTCATTGGCCACTGCCTTGCCGCTGCAGCAATCTCAACTCGTGAATAATCCAGGTATTACTGAATAAATTCGACATATTTGCTTTCAAATGCGAATGGTTTGAACGGTTTTCCTCCGGATTTATAAAACTTGCTGAAAAATTCCACGAATTGAAGCCTCATGGAATGGACAAACCCTCCGAGAAAACTTATCCCCAGATTAAAAAGATGCCCTCCCACAAAAATGAGCGCAGCAAAAAGCCACCCAACCCAGGGGATACCCAGAGCTGTCTGACAGAGGGTATTCACCACCATGGCAATAACACTGGTAGCCAATCCCAGTGCCAGAAGCCGAGAATAGGAAAGGACATCTGCCAGATACCGAGATATATCGTACAAGCTATAAAGCCCACCAAAAAAACGGGCGAGCGGATTTCGACTGGGAGCAGCAAAAAACACAATCCCTGCGGCCCCAACAAGGGCAAGGATCCCCCAAACGGATTGTTTCATCAACGCGTACAAAACCAAAGAAGGGAGAAGAATCAACCAGCCTCCCTGGACGAATATTGCCTGAAGATAGTCTTTGCTCTTGATTTCTGAAAGCATGTTTAAAAATGTCCCAAACCAAACTTGAATAAATCCCAAGACAAGGGACAGGATAAGAAAGGAAACCGGATCCTTCAGTGGATCCAAAATCATCAGCTTCCGAATCGGGAACCCGAACCATCCTCCGACCAATGTCCCAAGAATGACAGTGGCCACGCCCAATATGACCATGAGGGTCAAAAACTGACGCAATCCACCCCGAGGCTTGGCAAATTTCAAATACAGGAAGCTCAACAGTGCTACCAGAAGCCCATACCCTGCTTCACTCACGGTCAATCCCACAAACAAGAAAAAAAAGGGGGCCAGATAAAGCGTGGGATCCAGAGTGCCACGCTGAGGAAGGCCGTAGAGTTTTGTTATTATTTCAAAAGGTTTTCCAATCTTGGGATTCTCCAAGATGATCGGGGGATCTTCCTCGGGGAGAGGGGGGCGAAAATAACATTGGACGAGATCAGAGTAAGGCATAAGCTTGGCCTCAAGTCTGGAAATATCCATAGTTTTTATCCAGCCCTCCAGAAAAATGGTTCTGGTGGTTTCTCCGAGATTTCGGGAAGTAAGCCGTTTTTCTCGCTCATTGAGCAAAACATCATGGATCCGCATCAGTTGTTCTCGTGATGGGACAAGCTCTTTCCCTTTGTTTTCCAGCAACACCAGTTTTCTTTCTTTTAGGGCTTTTTCTTCTGATAGCGCCTGGATGACATCCGTGACTTCTCCCTGGTCACCAGCCTTCTCCATCATGGTATCGGTGAAGTACAGAGGATTAAAATTCTTATCCTTCAGGATCTGCCGGCAGTGTTCCCTTTGGCTTTTCAAATAAATCAATAGCAGATGAACGTTCCTCTTTCCCTGGGAAATGATATGACTCCAAAACGCTTCATTTCCCATTTCTGTCGATAATTCTTTGAACGATGCCAGGGGCATGACGCCCACAACCACTTCTGTGGTATCCGTATCAGCCACAGATTTGATGGGTAATTCAAGGCTTTGAAGAGATCGCAAAAATTCTTCTTCTTTTTCCAAAAATCGGATATGGGAATCGATATCATTTTTTTCCTTTTCGAGATTCTCAACCTGGTCCAGTAGCGGAACAAAATCCTGGCGGAGGATCTCCTCCCTCTCCTGGCTGGAAATTTGAGGTTTTTGAGCAAAAAGTTTTTCGGTCAATCCCTTTTTTTCCCATCGGGAGAGATAATCCAGGGCATGCGAAAGCCGGTGAAGCTGGTGTTCAACAGTTGTGACCTCTGTGAAATGGGTACTCAGTCCCAGGGTTTCGAAATCAGCCTTCTCTATCTGCAAGAGCCCCTCTTCCTGAAGGGAATTGATAAAGGTTTTTTTCAAACCTGAGTGGGCGACGATATGAACTTTTTGGATATCGGCAACGGACATGGACTAGAAGGCCCCCTTTTTTAAAGAAATTTCCATTTTTTTCCTTATTTTTTCCACAGCATCAGACATCCGGGAGCGGGATTTCTGACGGAGATCGGATATTTCTTTGTCGGATCCCTTTTCGATCCTGTTCTTTTCTTTTTTCGCCCTGTCGATGATTTCCTTTTTCTTTTTATCAGCCTTTTCTTTGGCCTCTGCTAGAAATTGCGTTCTGATCCTCCCTGCTTCTTCATAAGCATCCTGGACAATTTGGGTGGCCGTCTTTTCCCGCGCTTCCTGGATAATCTCCCGGGCCTTTTCCTCAGCATGCTTTATTTTCAGAATGGCGCCATAGGCCTCATTATCAGGGATTTTCTTATCCATTGCCAAAATCTCTTTTTATCCTAGGGCAGGACTGAAGGATAGAGATAGTATGCCCTAAAATCCAGTCTTTTCCTTCTTATCCCTTTCTCCAAAACTTTCAACGGGGACTTGTAATCAAACAGGGGGGATTTGAGCAGAACCACCGCACCCGCTTTGACAATATCATCCAACAAAGAAAAGTTGTTTCCGTTATCCCAATGTAGAACCAAATTGCTGCCAGCAGATCGCGAGGAAAGGACGATATCCCTGATCATAGCCTGACTTTCCTCCCCCTCAAGACTCAGTTCGGTCATGTGTATCCAAGCACCATTGCGGCCTAATTCCAAAAGCGATTTTTCCAGAGGGCCATGATGGTAGTAGACCAGCCAGCTTCCACTCTGCGTACAATTGTAGGCTAACCGAGCAACCTGCAGGATATCCCGCGGTTGTTGTCTGTTGGTTAAATGCAGGTAGGCCCCGTATCTTCCCACGTTCATTAAATCGGAGAAGGTTGGATCCTCTTCTCCTCCGACATCCCATTTCCCGTTGATCAAATAGGACACAACAGCATTCCCTTTCCTTGACGCGGCACTGATGAACTCCAAATCATGAACATTGGAACGTGTTTCGTCAGAAGTGTACAGATCAGCACCATGACCGGAGATCCATTCCAACTCAAACGGATCAAACCTGCCCGTGTCGATCAGACGAAAGCGGTATCGCCTGTCTCGGAATTGACGGACCGCATCTAGAAGCGTGGAAAAATCATACTGATCATCCCGCACCGTGATATTCTGTTTTTTCTCCAAAAGGGAAAAAAGCTCAGATGCTTTTTTGAGGGAAGCAGACTCCCTTTCTTCTTGTCTTTCGTTATCCATCCGGTATCTATTTGTTTACGAGAATATTGGATTAAATTTTAGTCCCATAGTATGTCATGAAACCTATGACATGTAAAGTGCCTTGCAAAAAAATGCCCCTTCTTTTATCATCACCTCAGGGTCCCCCGAAATGGAAAAAAATATCGTCCTTTTCTCTGGCGGAATCGACTCGACAACAGCCTTGTATTGGGCTCTTGATTTTGACAAACTGACCTCAGCTTTAACGTTCGATTACGGGCAAAAACACAGGGTGGAAATCGGGGCCGCGCAAAGAATAGCGGACATGCTCGAAATTCCTCACAAGATACTCCACGTGGACCTTGAACAAATCGGAGGATCCGCCCTGACTGATTCTTCTGTTTCCCTCCCTCAAATGGAAAATGTCTCGCAGATCCAAGAGGGGCTTCCGACGACTTATGTCCCTTTCCGGAACGGCATTTTTTTGGCCTTGGCAGCAGCTTGGGCCGAAACAAATAATATCACCGGGATAGTTTGCGGATTTAACGTGATCGACTCTCCCAACTACCCAGATACTCGGAAGACGTTTGTGAAAGCAATGGAAAAAGCCATAAACTCAGGCACAGGGGCAGCCTTGAGAAGGAAAAAGATCGGCATCCTCGCTCCATTCCTGAATATGAGCAAATCGGCCATCATCAAAAAAGGCCTCGCTCTCGGGACTGACTATTCTTATTCCATTTCTTGCTACAACGGTTCTGAAATTCCCTGTCAGAAGTGCTCTTCCTGCTTGCTCCGTCAGAAAGCATGGGAGGAGACCGGGATGAAAGATCCTCTTTTTGCAAGGTTGGAAAAGGAAGGAAGATTATGAGTTGGATACTGAAAGTCCGGGATAAATTCCAGGCAGCACATTACTTGAGAGAATACCGAGGCAAGTGCGAACACATGCACGGCCACACCTTCCATGTGGAGGTCCAGATTCAAGTGAAGAATTTGGACAGCATAGGCATCGGGATCGACTTCACAGAGATAAAAGAGAAACTTGCAAAAATTCTTCCTGACCACGCTCTTCTCAACGATGTGTATGATTTCAATCCCTCGGCAGAAAATCTCTCCCGCCATTTTTTTCAGGAATTGAAAAAAGAATTTCCGGTAAAATCCGTCACGGTTTGGGAATCCGAGGATGCATCAGCCACCTACTCTGAAGATCAATGAAATCTTCCCCTCGATCCAAGGGGAAGGACTCCGACTGGGAGAGCCCACTTTGTTCATCCGTTTCTCCGAATGCAACCTGAAATGCGCTTTCTGTGACACAAAGTATGCCTGGCAGACAGGGCAAGAGATGACGGTTGAATCTATCCTCAACAAAATCAAAAAGATCCACACCGCTTTTCCCACCGAGTGGGTGTGCCTAACAGGAGGAGAACCGCTTTTTCAGAATATCAGAGCACTGGCACAACGCATTAAGGCAGAAAACTTCAAAATCCAAGTGGAAACCAATGCCACTATCTTCCGGCGGCTCGGTGTGGACTGGTACACCATATCCCCCAAACCACCCAATTATTTTTACCAACCTGAGTACATAAAAAAGGCTAAAGAAGTAAAAATGGTGGTGACCAAAGGACTCGATTTCGGTGTTTTGAAAAAACTCAGGCAGGATTTCCCTGAAAAAATCACGCTCCTCCTTCAACCTCAATCCAACAGCAAATCAAGCGGCAAACACGCAATAAGACTCCTCAAGCAATCCCTTAAGGAAGGGATGAAAAATATCCGAGTGACCGCCCAAATTCACAAAATTTTCGGATTGCGTTAGATATCACCTTTATGCCTGTTTCCTCGAGCGGAAAAAAATCGGTATCCGGATCTCGTCAAATAAACACCGGCCAATATGATTAAGGCTCCGACAGCTTGCCAGAAACCGATTCTTTCAGCAATAAAAATATAGGCAAAAATGACGGCGAAAATCGGAAGAACATTTCCGTATATGACTGTTTTGCTGTTCCCGACCCTCTTAACAGAAGCATACCAGACGACATAGCTGACTGCCAGAGCAAATATGCCGGAAAAAGCAAGGATAGCCCAGGCTTTAAAGGAAATCTGTCTGAAGTCCTGTCTGGAAAATGCCGGAACGCAAAACGGGAGATACAATACCGTCCCGACTGCCAGTGTGAGAGCGGACCATTTAAGGGGCGTTATTCGACCCAACAATGGTTTGGAAAAAACCGTATAGACCGCCCAAACGAGGTTTCCGCAAAAAATCATCAAATCGCCTCTCAGATTTTCCCAAGAAAACCCGAAGGTCCCAGGCTGCTTGGTAATCACCAGATAAAAACCCACAAAAGACAAAGCGATACCAAGCCAAGCTGCCCAGTGGATTTTTTCATGTTTGAAAAGCAAACTCAACAAAGCGACGGAGGCCGGAGTCATGGCCATGATGATGGATGTGTTCGAGGCTGTAGTCAGGTTTATACCATGGATGAACAATAACTGGTAGACCGTATTGCCGATGATTCCCAAGATCACAAGCTTCCAAATGTCCTTCTTTGGAACTTTGAGACCTTGCTTGGTGATGAACAGAACGAGAACCAGAATGATAGAAGCAAAGGCCATCCGGATTCCGTTGAAAGCCAGAGGGTTGAATTCTTCCAGCGCGATCTTGATAAAGCTAAAATTGATAGCCCATATCAAGATGATCAACAGCATAAAAAGATCTGTGATTCCTAAGGTTTCCTGGTTTTCCATGGCAAGTCGACCGGACAGTATACTCGGTTATTTTCTGCTTCTAGGATAATGTACCTCTACTGTGGACATCATCCCTCCTCTCGGATTGAATTCACCGATAACGGTTGCGCGAACCGGTCGGCAGGCTTTGACAATATCATTCAGGATCCGATTCACAGCGTTTTCGTAAAAAATCCCGAGATTTCTGTATCCTAAGAGATACAGTTTAAGAGATTTTAGCTCGAGACAGTGTATATCAGGTGTGTACCGGATTTCGAGAACTCCAAAATCGGGAAAACCTGTTTTGGGACAAACGGATGTGAATTCAGGAATCTCGATTTTGATCTCATAATCGGGGAACTGATTGGGAAATGTTTCGATCAGAGGAAGCTTTTTTCTCAGGCCAGCTTTTGCCACCTTTTCCCTATCGTTAAGTATTACTGGTTTGGATTTCTTTTTATTTTGCATTTTACTCAGTATAAAACATTGGGAAGATGTTAACAATCCTTGAACCTACCACTTAACATGAATTAGTCATAAACATGAATATAGGCTTTGAAATCAGGGACATGTACCGATTTTCTGAAATCGGTAACGTGTCCCTTGATTTCCATGAAGCTGCACTTTTTTGTTATAATAGCTACTCAAAAAGAATGAGTTGGTTTGTCTTCCTTCCTCCTGTGAAGTAAAGAGCAAGAAAGCGAACCGGAATACATAAACCACCGGCAGAACAATTCATCGATGGAGCAAATCATGAAAGAATGTCAAAAAAACAATAATCTCCAGAATTGCAACTGCACGTATGAACCGTGCAGTCGCAAAGGCATCTGCTGCGAATGTCTTCAGTATCATTGGAGCATGAGACAGCTTCCGGCCTGCCTATTCCCCGATGATGTGGAAAGGACTTATGACCGGTCTTTGAGACGATTCATCGAAATCTACCGAGATAAGGCGTAATGCACATTTATGGCCCTGTCCCATCCAGACGCTTGGGCTATTCCCTGGGAGTCGACATCCTGCCTTTTAAAACATGTTCTTTGGATTGCATCTATTGTCAACTGGGCACCACCGAACGGAAAAAGGTCCAACGGAATAAATATTTTGACGTTGATGCGATACTAGGCCAAATAAAAATCTTAATCGTCTCGGGGCAGCATATCGATTACATCACATTTTCTGGCTCAGGAGAACCCACCCTTAATGTGTACATAGGGAAACTCATCCGGGAAATTAAAAAAACTACCCAAATTCCTGTCGCCGTCCTCACCAATAGCACCCTCCTTTCACAGAAAAGCGTACGGAACGCTTTGTCCGATGCAGACCTGGTCGTTCCCTCTTTAGATGCCGCAACACAAGAAATTTTTGACCGGATGAACCGACCTCATTCATCCCTAAAGATCCGACAGGTTATCGAAGGCTTGAAAATATTTCGCCAAGAATTCAGCGGAAAAATCTGGTTGGAGATTCTTCTTGTCAAAGGCGTAAATGATTCTCCAGCCCATATAAAAAAACTTAAAAAAGCCATATCCAAAATAAATCCCGACAAGATCCAACTCAACACAGTTGTCCGCCCTCCCGCAGAAAAAGCTGCTCTCCCGTTGAGTCCCCAGGAATTGGAGAAAATTCGAGAATTTTTCGGCAAAAAGGCCGAGGTCGTTGCAGAATTCAATAAAATCCAACATGGGCCAATATCCCACGACATCAAAGACGCGATCCTGGCGATTGTGGCAAGAAGGCCTGTCACCCTTGCGGATATAAGCACATCTTTGGGAAAACACAAAAACGAATTGATCAAATATTGCGATATTCTCCTCAAGGAGGGCAAAATCAAGCTGATCATCCACGAGGGCAAAAAATTTTATGAATTAATATGAAAAGCATCAACGATTTAGATCTACAGGAGTTTCAAAAACTTCTGATCGACGCTGCAAAAAACTGGCTTGCCCACGATGGTCTTTGGTTTAGAGCCGTCGAGGAAAAATTCGGGATGGAAGCAGCCATGGAATTGGACAAAAAAACTTGGGAAAAGTTTACCGTGATCGAGGCCAAAAGAATTATGAAAAGGCTCAACATGCCGACGGGAGGAGGCATTCAGGCCCTCATTCAGGCCCTCAAATTCAGACTCTATGCTTTTATCAATGTGCAAGAGATCCTGGAGGCGAGTGAAAACAGGTTTGTCTTCCGGATGAACCGTTGCCGTGTGCAAGAAGCAAGACAGAGGCAGGGATTGCCGGACTTTCCATGCAAATCCGTCGGCATCGTGGAATACAGCGGTTTTGCAAGTACCATCGACCCCAGGATCCAAACGCGGTGCATTACGTGTCCGCCCGATCCTCATCCCTTGAATGTGTGGTGCGCCTGGGAATTTTTCATTCCAACGTAAAATATTGAACCGGATTCTGCAATAAAATCCTAAAGGAGTCATAATGTTTGATAATGCGCATTTCCCAAGAGCAAAGAAATTTTGGCACATGGGAGAATTCCACGATTGGACGGAATCCAACGTCCATGCCATGAGCCATGCTCTCCATTACGGGACCTCTGTTTTCGAGGGCATTCGGGCATATCAAACAGCTAATGGTCCGGCTATTTTCCGTCTGCCTGATCACATCGAACGATTTTTCTATTCCGCTTCATTGTTGCGGATGAACATCCCCTATACCAAGCAAGAAATCACAGAAGCCATAAAACAGGTGGTTAAAGAAAATCAACTGGACTCGGCGTACATCCGGCCCCTCCTTTATTATTCCTACGGGAATTTGGGCCTTGTTCCCAAACATTCTCCTGTCGAACTCTTGATTGCCTCCTGGGAGTGGGGCGCTTACCTCGGAGATAAAGCCGAAAAAGGCATCCATGCCTACCTGCTTCCCTGGCGACGGATCCATTACACCCAGTTCGATATGAAGGCCAAACTCGGCGGATTGTACATCCTGTCGACCATTTATGGTGTTTTGGCCCGGGAAAAAGGATATGACGAGGCGATATTCCTGAATCTCGAAGGGAATGTCGCAGAAGGCCCAGGCGAAAACATCCTGATCGTCAAAGATGGCGTGGTGAAAACCAATGATATGAGCGAATCGGTTCTGGAAGGAATAACCCGGACAAGCATCCTCAAAATCGCAGAGGACATGGGTATTCCCACATCTATTGGCCCAATCACCAAGCAAGATTTTTTCATGGCGGATGAAGCCTTTTTCTCAGGGACAGCCGTGGAAATCGCACCGATCACACGGGTCCTGGACGATTCCGAACAAGACGAATCTCCCAAAGAATACACGATCGGATCGGGGACACCCGGCGAAATCACCACCAAGATAATCAGGAATTTCAAAAATATCGTTTCGGGCGAGAATAAAAACTACAAAACGTGGCTGACATACGTGAACGACTAAGATTTCATTGTATCACATAATCCCTGCATGAAATCTCTCGGGGAAAAAGACGTGAGCGGGAAAGAGCAAGATAAAGGCACATACATTTTGCTCACCAAATTGGCTAAAACTCAAAAAATAAAACCGGGAAAGCTTCCAGAGGCCGATTATAAAAAGGGGA
>DAOWCB010000030.1 GCA_030633795.1 Candidatus Aminicenantota bacterium
GAAAACACAGTTTCCTGGGCGTGGTAGTACCCCACCTTTACACCCTCCATGTAGATCCCCATCCAGTATTCCGAAAGTGATTTTTCTTCCTGCGGCTTTTCATATATAACATAGGAAAATCCTAGGACCAGGCTCAAAATCAGACATGACCCCAATTTAAAGGTTTTTTTCAACATTCCTCAAACTCCTTATCCATTTTTCGTCTTTTTTTCATTTAACCTGGATAATTCATAAATTATCCAGGTTTCCCTGAATTATACTACAAAACAACATGGGATGAGATTATCACAGGGAAAAAAGATGTGTTTACAAAATGGCTTTTCTCTGTGTGTTTTCAGAAGAGAGGAGATAGGCTATGGATTTATTCAAGGCATCCAAATCAAGAGGTTTGACGAAAATGTAGCCGATATCAAGACGGGACAGCGTCTCGGAATCTAAGAGGTCTGGGCAGGCAGAAATCAGAATGACTTCCCCCTTATAGCCTGTTTTCCGGAACTTGGTGATCATTCCCAGTCCATTCAGATTAGGCAACTTCAAATCAGCGATGATAAGGTCAATATCTGTGCTTTCGAAACGTCGCAGCGCTTCTTCTGCATTTTTGGCTAGATAAACGAGATAATTGGAACTAAGGATCAAAAAAAAGGTTTTTCTAATCGATTCATCGTCATCAACGATCACAATTTTCTTTTTCATCTTTAGTCTCTCCTGTCCATGCTCACAAAAAAGAAACACTAAGAATATGCAGTTTTTATGCCACCTTCGGGACCGAACATTTTCCAGGGGAAAAACATGAGAATCGGCTTCGATCGGGAGAATCGAGACAAAAAAAGTTTACATGAGGTAAAGGGCATTTACAGCCTAAAGTTCCAGGCCAAACTCCTTGATTTTTTTGTCTAGGGTGGGACGGCTTATCTGCAGAATTTTGCTGGCCTGTGTTTTGTTTCCGCCTGTTGTATGCAGGACATGCTGGATGTAATCCTTTTCCACTTCTTTCATCGCAACGAGTTCTCTTGGGACGGCTTTTTCCTTTCCGCCTTCGATCGGCAGATTGTGCTCCTGGATAACGTCGCCTTTAGCCAGAATGACGGCCCGTGTCAACGCATTCTCCAGCTCCCTGACATTTCCCGGCCAAGGAAGGTTTTTCAGCAATTTCATCACCTTAGGAGGAACTTTCCCGACATTTTTACGGAGTTGCCGATTGATCTTCTCGAGCAAATATACTACAAGTTCGGGAATATCCTCATTTCTCTCCAGGAGTGCAGGCAAGGCTATCTCGACAACTTTCAGGCGGTAATACAGATCTTCGCGAAATTTTCCCTTCTCCACGCGAAGCTCTAAATCTTTATTCGTGGCGGCAATGATTCTGGCCTCGGTCTTCAAAACCCTTTCTCCACCAACTTTCATGAAATCGCGGCTCTCGATGACACGCAGAAGCTTGGATTGTAAATTCACGGAAATATCACCGATCTCATCGAGAAAAAGAGTGCCCTTTCCGGTTATCTCGAATTTGCCCTTTGTTTCGGACACGGCATCCGTAAAGGCTCCTTTGACGTGTCCAAAAAGTTCGCTTTCGAGCAATGTGTCCGAGATGGCAGAGCAGTTGATAACTATGAACGGTTCATGACTGTAAGGGCTGTTATAGTGTATTGCCTTGGCCACAAGTTCCTTTCCCGTACCGCTCTCCCCACGAATTAAGATGTTCGTCCGGGTATCCGCCACAGAGCCTATCAGCTTGAAGACCTCCCTCATCTTGGGAGAGTGCCCGATGATGTTGTCGATAGTGTACTCTTTCTGTTTTTCCTCGATAAGATAGGTCAACTTGTCTTCAAGGTTTTGCATCTGGAAAGCCTTCTCAACCGTTAAATCCAGCTCCACAAAATCCAACGGCTTGACCAGGTACTCATAGGCGCCGGATTTGATGGCTTCTACCGTTGTTTTCATATCATCGTAAGCAGTCATGATCACAACACAGGCGTTTTTATTCCTTATCTTTATCTTGCGCAGGGCCTCAAGCCCATCTATGTCCGGGAGACGGATATCCAAAATGACCAAATCCGGCAAATACTCCGCGTATTTGGCAACGCCTTGTTCTCCCTCCTCCGCCAAAACCACTTCGAAATTATGTCTCGAAAGATGGGAAGAAAGTGTCTTCCTGATCAACGGATCATCATCGATGATTAGTATGGATTTCATTTTTCCTCTTCACAGGGAATAAGGAGATCAAAACAAGCGCCTGATCCCTCATTTTCTACGGTATGAATGGATCCTTTATGCTGCACTATTATCTTCCTGGCATTGGCCAGACCCAATCCTATTCCCGTGGATTTTGTTGTATAAAAAGGCTCAAAAATATTCTCTTTGTCCTTTTTCGGAATCCCAGGACCGTTATCGGATATCAGTATCCTTACCTTTTGTCCTCTCCGTCCTTTCAAAAGGGAAAGGGCAATAGTAATTTTGCCCCCTTTATCCACGGCTTCGCAAGCATTGTGGAGAATATTGAGAAGAACCTGCCTTATTTTGTCCCCGTCGACCAAAACCTGAGGCAATCTTTCTTGGACCTCTATGGTTAGTTCGACATCTTTCAATTTTAGGGTATTCCTGATCATTTTGATGGATTCATCGACAATCTGCTCCACAGAAAAATAGTTCAGATGAAGCTCTGAAACACGGGTAAAATTCAACAATTCTTTGATGAAATTTTCGATATGGCCGATACCTTCCTGGGAGATATCCAAATGTTCTTTATCGATATCATCCAGGCCTTCACTCTCCATCACCTTCTGGATGTTGAGTTTGACAGAGGTGAGAGGATTCCTGATCTCATGAGCGATGCTCGCAGAGATCCTTCCGATAGAAGCCAGTTTCTCAGCCTGAATGAGCCTTCTGTTGGCCACCTCCATCCTTTTTTTTGTCAATTGAAGCTGCTGACTCATCTTGTTGAAACTCTGAGCCAGCTCTCCGATTTCATCCTGTGAATCAATATCGATCTCCTGGGAAAAATCACCTTTGGAAATTTTCACCGTTCCATCCACAAGCTTATCCAGAGGTTTGGTGATCCTACGGGCCATTAGGGCTGCACCTCCCACCCCGATCAGCAATCCGGAACATCCGATAAGGATCAGTATCAACCGCGTTTTAAGCTCCTCGGCTCGCATTTCCTCCAAAGACAGACCGATCTTGGTCGATCCAAACTTCGTGGGAGATCCCTCCACATAGATCGGCACCTCTATCTCCATGATCCTCAGATATCGTCCTAATTTCTCTTCGACTGCGATATTTTTTATCTCCAAAAAATAATCGCCTTTTTTCGCCTCCGGATCCAGTTTGCTATCCGCATAGATGCTGTAATAGTTTTTGATGAATTCGTTCGCTGCGAAGGGTTTGAGGTTCTGATCATAAAAGATGACATAAATCAAATTTTTGTCGATTCTTTTTTCTAGATCCTCCTTAACACCCTCGGAATCACCGATTATAAATAGATATTGATTGAACTGGGCGATATATTCTGCGGTTAGAATGCCCCGATCTTTCTGCGCCTCAAAAATCGCCCGGACCTCCCTATGCTCGACCAAAAACAGAACGAGGACAACAAGCCCACCCAGTAGCGCTGTGACATATATCATGAATCTTGTTCTGAGTGGCATATGTAAATTAACCTTCTTTTCTAGCCTGGTTTATTCATAATAACTGCTTCGCCACCACCTTATTGTTGGGGCGGAGTCGATCGCCCTGAATTATCCAGGTTATCGTTTGAGCCAAATCTTTTGGGTATCTAAATAATACATCCCTAAATAAGGAACCGCAACCCCCCAGACACGGGATTGCATGGCCACCCTGTTCTGCTGCGAGTACATCGGGATGGCTGGGACATCTACGTCATAAAACTGTTCGTTTTTTACATCCTCATCAAAACTCTGCAGAGCAGGAAGGAATAGAAAAAAAATAAGAAAACAAGCGATCAGGAACAGATAGAATTTCCCTATCGGTTTTTTTTGTGATAAAAATACAGGCATCCACAGCAATCAATAGCAAATTGCATACCATTTTACTCCTTTTGTAATTTATTTATTATAAATAAGTTAACGAATAGCTGTTCAGGTCCAGAGGGACGTTCTTGTAAAGATATTTTACAGAAACGATCTTCTTGGATTACTGGTTTTCGGAATTCTCGACCTCACGAAAAACGCGCATCAGGTTTCCACCCCAGATCTTCTGGATATCTTCATCGGAATAACCTCGGCGGACAAGCTCTTCGGTGATATTGGGCATATCGCTGACATCATCGCATCCGTCAACACCTCCCCCTCCGTCAAAATCTGTCCCCATCCCGACGTAATCCACACCTATCAGATCCACCACATGATCGATATGGTCGATAATGTCCTTTATCGCGGCTCTTTCTTCCGGGAACTTTTCCCTGATCGCCATGTACTCCTCACGCCATTTTTTTCGTGTTTCTGCATCACTGATGTCACTCCTTGAGCCGTATTTTTCCTCAAGTTGGGCCGTGGCTGCATCTCTCTCGGGATTGGGTTCTGGAGTTTTGACAAAGCTCGAGACAAAACAAATCTGGATCACGCCTCCGTTTTCTGCCAAGGCTTTGAGCATCTCATCTGTGAGGTTCCGCGGATGGTCGCAGATAGCCCGGACACTGGAATGGGAGGCAATGACAGGAGCTTTGGTTGTCTGAAGAATATCAAAAAAAGATTTATCCGAAGCATGAGAGACATCCACCATGATGCCCAAACGGTTGCATTCTGAAACAACCTCCTTGCCAAAATCTGTCAAGCCGTTGTCCTCTGGATTTCGTCTTTCAAAGGATGAATCGCAAATATCATTGTCACCGCCGTGACAAAGGGTGATATACCGAACTCCTCTATCATAAAAATATTTGACCAGCTCAAGATCTTTTCCGATCGGATAGCCATTTTCCATGCCGATGAAAGCGGCCCTCTTCCCCAACTTCTCCAGCCGGTAGGCATCATCTGGAGTTGTGGCGATTTCCACAAGGTCGGGATGGTCCTTTTCCATCTGATAAAGGGCCTCGAGCAAACGGTCTGCTCTCTCCTTGGCACGAACATACCCTTCAGGTGTTCGTTCTCCCTGCCCCACGAATACAGCGAAAAATTCCGCATCCAATCCACCCTCTTTCATCCGGGGAAGGTCGATGCAACCGCTGGATCTTTCTTCAGGATTATGCCACTCGCCAATAATCCATCCCTCTCGAAGCAAACGGGAAGGCGTGTCGGCGTGGGTATCGACAGTCAGCACTCGCTCATGGATATCCTTCGCTCTAATGAGAAGATCCGCCTCATCCGTTTGTGAGGTGCAAGAGATCAAGAGCAAACCTATGGCTAAAAAAAACAATCCTGAGGTGAAATATCTTTGTTTCATGTGTTTATCTCCTTAATGATTGAATGTCCATTGACCGCTTACTTTATAAAAAAAAAATATATATTTCAAATTTAAACTTCTTTTTATTTTCCTCATTTGATAGAGCCTTGGAGGAACTTTGAGCGACATTGAAGATTTAGCTATTAGGATCTGCTCTTCGAGGGAAACAATAGGGGATCATTCCCATATTGTCGGCGATGTTGTATTGAGCACGACTTTTTTAAAGGATTAGAGAGCCGAGCAATAATGGGAACAGTGGCTAAGTGATAGAGATTGTAAGTTAAGGTGCGCAGTTCAGAGCCGCCGAGAAGAGCAGTGAGGAATGGCGTGAAAAATCTTTACGGAAGCAAAAAGTTTCTCCAAGGCTCTCTCAATCGTGGCGGAGGGCCACCACAGGATCCACACGAGCCGCACGGACAGCCGGGTATATCCCTGCCACCAGACTGACCAGTATGGCAAACAGAATGGCACCCAAACAAAGCCACCAGGGGAAGCTGAAAAATTGGATAAACGGAACTCCCTCACCGGTTAAAAAGGCATTGACCACCTGGTTTATCAAACCGCTCACAATCCACCCGAGGGCCAGTCCAAACAATCCTCCGAGGAATCCGATCGTGCTGGTCTCGAAGAAAAATATCTTTTTGATGTCTTTATCGCTAGCCCCTACAGCCTTCATGATTCCGATTTCAGAATATCTTTCCAGGATGGACATCACCATGGTGTTGACTATCCCCAATGCCGCAACAACGATAGCGATCATTCCAATAACAACAAGCACAGCATCCATGATCAAAAAACCTCTCTTTAGCTCCTCGAATTGATCCATCAAAGCAAAAGTCTGGAATCCCATGTCTCTGATTTCTTCTGTCACTGAATCCACAAACCGCGGAGAGGTGAGTTTGACATTGACCAAGCTGTATCCCTTTCGTCCCGCCGGTGATCGGAACAGATCCCACAGGTTGGAAAACGGCAGTTTCTTCAGATCCTTTGCCGCATCAGGAGGAACAAAAACATCGCTTCGAAGAAGAGCAGGCCCGCCAAACCCCATCCTTTCTGCAATGCCGGCTATCTTGAACGTGTAAGATTCCTTAGAAAAAGGCAGCCTTTCCCCCCGGAAGAAAGAGGAGAGATCCATCGGATTGATCTGGCTAAAATCAAATGACAGGGTGGAAACGACGATTTCCTTTCCGAGGACAGATTGAAAATCCTTTACCTTGAGTCGATTGAGCAAAGAATCGCTGACGATGAGAGAATTTTCCCTATCCGAAACATAGGATTTTCCTGCACGGAGCTTAATCAATCGAGACGAAGCCAATTCGGAAGAAAGCACCTGAATGAGCACAAATTCCTCGTTTTCGTCAAACTGAACCGTTGCCGGAAAACGGACATCGGCAAACACCACTTCCACTCCCTTCATCCGTTGGATTTTTGCCAAAACATCGTCATCGAGAATGGCCTCTGAATCCCCATCTGTTTCTTTTTTTTCCACGCTTTCTCTCATGCCCAGGCGGGATAAAGCCGAATCCGTAAAGACTGAAATATAATTAAAAAGTTCCATCTGAGTAAAGCTTTCAGAGATGTTTTTCTGGATTCCCTTACCGTACGCGATCATACAGACCAAGGCGCCGATTCCGATGATCACACCGAATATTGTCAAAAAAGTCCGCAATTTTCTCCGCCAAAGGTTGGAGAAAGACTGCTCAAGATAGTCGGATAGCCTCATCTGATTTTTTCCTGTCGGACGAGTTCGCCATCCTGAAGATGAATGACCATGTCAGAATATTTTTTTATCAGTCTTTCCTCATGGGAGACCAAAATCACCGTGATAGACCGGTCTTTGTTCAGGTCAGCCAAAATTTGCACGATTTCCTCTGAGGTCTTGCTATCCAGGTTCCCGGTGGGTTCATCTGTTAATAGGACATCAGGCTGGTTGACAAGAGCCCGGGCGATGGCCACTCTCTGCTGCTCACCTCCGGATAGCTCCAAAGGCCGATGTCCTCCTCTTTGACCCAGCCCGACCTTATTCAGCACTTCCAATGCTTTCTGTTTTCTTTCCTTTTTGGCAACCCCAGAGAAAAGGAGAGGAAGAGCCACATTTTCCACCGCAGTGAGAGAGGAGATCAGGTTGAACGATTGGAAGATCATTCCCACATCAACCCTTCTGTAACGGGCCAGTTCTTCGTTGCTCATCCGAGAGACGACCTTGCCCTGGGCTTGGATAGTTCCTGAAGTCGGCGTGTCCAGCCCCCCGATAAGATTTAAAAATGTCGATTTCCCTGAACCAGATGGACCGGTTATCCCTAAGAAAGTTCCCCTGGGAATGGACAGGGAAACATCCTTTAAGGCCACGACTTGGACTTTTCCCATGGAATAGATCTTGGAAAGCCTGTCAGCCTTAATAATGGCAGAGGAATCGTCTACCACTTCCCATCCATCTGGAATTCAGCGCTATCCAGCCAAAAGCCGGTTCCTGTGACAGAGTCGTATTGGGCTTGGAGAAGGTCAAAATGGAATTTTTCTTCCTCGCTGATCTCGAGGAAGATTTTTTTTGCATCAGGATCATCCGTGGCAGCGGCCGCTTCCTGGAAAAACGAGATTGCGCTGCGCTCGAGCTCCATACCGATCCGGAGGGCTTCTACCTCGCCCTTCCTTTCCTCGAGCTTCATGCTCTCCTTCAATTTTTCTACCAAAGGGGCTTCGCCGGAAACATCATCGGGTATGAGCTCCTTTTTCCAATCCGATCCCCCTAAGATCTCGTTGAACATCTTGCTGAATATTTCCAGATGTTTGACTTCTTCTTCAGCCAAATGCAGAAACATTTTTTTCCCTTTGGGATGATGAGTCACTTCGGCGGCATGGTTGAAAAATTTCCTGCCGTTGATTTCAAGTATGATGGCATCTCTGATAGCGTTTTCAGTATCCTTGCTAATTTTTGACACGTATGTTCTCCTTCACTTTTTTTCTGGTGGCACCTGTTTCCAGGTTTCTATAAACTTGGCAAAGCTCTCTACCCTTTTGGATATGTATTGTTCTCCGATTTCTTTGGTTGCCTCATTCGGATCGCTGAAGGACCAGACGCCATTGCTGGAAATTTGATGGCTAGCCCCACCTTTCTCGGTTTCTTGCGGGGTGGCCAACAGGCTCCAAAAAATCCCCATCAATTCAGGATTTTTTCTCCCGAGCATTAGGTAATTTCCCCTCTGGGGTGAGAAGCGAATCTTAGGCTTCTCAGCCCTTTCCATCTGAACTAGGCCAGGTTCAAGGTGGAGCATGACAGATGTTTCCTGAACACCTGCGTGCTGGTCGAACCAATCCTTAGGAGGTTCTTCATCGATAGGAGAATAGTCCCCAAGGGCCAAGGCAATCGCTGCGGTATTGTGGTTGATCCTGTGAATGACTTTGCTCTGGACAATCGTGTTTCCTCCATGACCATTCAGGAACATAATACGGCGAAATCCATGCTTTATCAGCATCTCCGCTGTTTCGAATAAAACCTGCTCCATGGTCTCAGGCTTTAAGCTTAAAGTTCCGGGGAATCCCGAATGATACACACTGTACCCGGCCAATACAACAGGAGCCACCATGACGCCCGTACGAACCGAAATCATCTTGGCGATGTCTGTTGCGATAAAGGAATCGGTCCCGAGAGGCAGATGAGGGCCGTGCTGTTCGGTGGATCCGATCGGAATGATGACCATGTCGCTTTTACTCAGGTATTCCTGCACGTCGGTCCAAGTCATCTCCTGGAGGATTAAAGGTTTGGACGTTTCCTTCGAATGTCCGAATCCAACAAACAGGAAAATCATCGAAACAAGAAATATTAGACATGCTCTACCCATTTTTTCCATTTTTTCCATTTTTCCCTCCCGATTTTTTTTGCTTTTGACATTCATGACTTCTTATTCTAGTCGTTTAAAAGTCGCATTTCAATCCGATTTTACCAAAGAAATATTTCCAAAACCGATGTGATTTTTCACCAGCCAGGTAGCTGTAAGGGGAGCTTATAAGGGCGTCCGCCTATTTTTTTAGGACATAAAAGTCCCTCTTTCTGTCTTTATCCTGATATATTCTAAAATCAATCACCTTGTATTTGTGTTCAAAAAGCTTTTGAAAGGCTTCCCTCGTCGCCAACCGCCAATCCAGAGGGATTTTGCAAACTCCTTCGTCGGGAACATCAGTCTCTTTAATCATCCTGTAGAAATCAAACGGGATCTCTATCAGTGCGTATTCTTGATCCCAGTCAGTCCTGATATCTACGACAATCTCAAGTCTAACGAGGCCGCTTAGACCCTGGACTTCGGATGTTTCCGACCGAATCACGAGGTGGTCCGAGTTAACGAGACTCTGGAGATCATAGGGGGGTTGCCGGATGTCTCCCATTAAATTCCACGAGACAAACAGTCTGTCGCTGGGCACATCGA
>DAOWCB010000133.1 GCA_030633795.1 Candidatus Aminicenantota bacterium
AATGTCAGGTAATTTCCTGATATTGCAGTGATAATGACAAGGATTGACATTTTTTATGAATCATTCAGGTTAGTGGGAGCGGACGATTTCTTTGACTCTCATCAGCTGAACTTGATAGGACCGTTCCATCTCTTCGAGCCGGTTGGAAATGTAGCGGATGGTTTCTTTGATGTTGGGAATCAAGATGTGCTCCAAAGCATTAACCCGGCGACGGGTTACCTCGATTTCGCGACTTAAAAGTTCGACCGCTTTCCAGAGTCTTGCCATCTCCAACAGATCTTCCATTATTTCCTGCATTTTTTTCATTCCGACATCCAACTCGCTTTCTGTGTTCAAAAGGTCATAATCAGAGATCGTCCAGCCTTCGATGGAAAACTTCGGTATAGAAAGGCCAAAGATTTTTTCTCTTTTTATACCCAAAGAAAGCTCTCCTTCAGGAAGCAGGCGTTCCAGCTCTTTTTGGGCGTTTCGTCCCCGCACAAACCCGAAGGAGAGGAGGACTCTGTTCCACTTTGTGCTGATGCCCGAATGAATATCGTACAACCGGCCCATGATCTCCAAAAAACGCCGCATAATCTCTTCCAGCTTACCCTTGAGGAGCTTGTGCCCGCGTTCAGCCAGCAGAAAACGCCTGCGCAGGCGCAAAAGCTCCATCCGGTTGGGATTAACGTTGAGTCTCATTTTCCCTCTTGGTAGTATTTCTCTAGATATTCGGGCCGTATCCTTTTGAGCTCAGCCCGTGGTATGAAACGCAACAGTTTCCATCCCAAATCCAGTGTTTCCAGGATAGATCGGGACTCAAATTCGCCCTGCCTGACAAATTCATCCTCATAACGGTCCGCAAATTGCAAATATATCCTGTCGATATCCGAGAGAGCCGCCTCTCCTAAGATTAAGGCTAACTCTCTGGCTTCCTTTCCCCTGGCATAACAGGCAAAAAGCTGGTTAAGCACGTCGGCATGATCCAATCGGGTCTTTTCCTCTCCGATCCCTTTATCCTTAAGCCGGGAGAGACTGGGGAGAACATCGATCGGGGGATAAATCCCTTTACGGTGCAATTCCCGGCTGAGCATGATCTGCCCTTCTGTGATGTAGCCAGTTAAATCCGCTATCGGATGGGTTTTGTCATCCTCGGGCATGGTCAAAATCGGGATCATGGTGATCGACCCTTTTTTCCCCTTGATCCGTCCCGCTCTTTCATACATCGAGGCCAAATCCGTGTAGAGATAGCCGGGGTATCCCCTTCTCCCCGGAATTTCCTTCCGGGCTGCAGAAATTTCTCGCAATGCCTCGGCATAAAAAGTCATATCCACAAGAATCACGAGAACATGCATGTCCAACTCAAAGGCCAAGTATTCCGCACAGGTCAATGCCAGGCGAGGCGTGGCGATTCTTTCGATCGGGGGCTCGTTGGCCAGGTTCAAGAACAGAACAGCTCTTTCCAAAGCTCCGGTATTCCGGAAATCTTCGATAAAAAAATTGGCCTCTTCGAAAGTGATTCCCATGCCCGCAAAAACCACGGCAAATTGTTCCTCCTTCCCCAAAACCCCCGCCTGACGGGCAATCTGAGCCGCAATCCTGGGATGGGGAAGCCCGCTGCCGGAGAAAAGAGGGAGTTTTTGCCCCCTCACCAGGGGATTCATGCCGTCGATGGAAGAAATCCCGGTTTGGATGAATTCGGAAGGGTAATCTCGCGCCTGAGGATTTATCGGCTCTCCTGTGATATCCAGCATTTTATCAGCGATAATTTGCGGCCCTCGGTCTTTGGGTTTACCGGAACCATCAAAAATGCGGCCGATTATTTCCTCTGAAACGCCCAACTGTTGGGATCGACCGAGGAATCTCACACGAGATTCATCCACGCCTAGGCCCACTGTCCCCTCAAAAACCTGGACGACGGCTCTTTCCGTCGAGATATCCAAAACCGTGCCTCGCCGCAACAATCCATCTCCTGTTTCTATCTCAACCAGTTCTCCGTATTTCACATCCCGAATTTTCTCGACGATGACCAACGGGCCAACGATATTGGAGACCGTCAAATATTCTTTATACATTGGTTTTCCTCATTCCTTGGCCTTCAAAATATTTTTGAAGGTTTTATCTATCTGTATGTAAACCTCGAGGAGTTTGGCATCCTCTTCGGGTAGAAATTTCATCTTGGATATTTGTTCTCGGACTTCTAAAACCTGTATTTCCTCGAGACTCACTCCGTCCTCCAGGGCCCGGATAGCAGAATTATGAAAGTGGATGATGGTGCGAAGCATCAAGTATTGTTTCCGAAGGGATGTGTAGGTATCCTGCGGATGAAAGGCATTCTGATGAAGAAAATCCTCTCGGATGGATCGGGCCGATTCCAGGATAAGCCGTTCTCTCACAGCAAGGGATTCCACTCCCACAAGTCGTGCGATTTCCAGGAGTTCCGACTCCTCCTCCAGGAGTTGCATGGCTGTTTGCCGGATATCGGCAAAATCCTCTGCGACCTGGTCTTTCCAAAAATCCTTGATGTTTTCGGTATACAAGGAGTAGCTAAGAAGCCAATTGATGGCCGGAAAATGCCTCATATTGGCCAGCCGATCATCCAAAGCCCAAAAAACCTTGACCACCTTCAGAGTGGATTGGACGACGGGATCGGAAAGATCTCCCCCTGGTGGCGAAACCGCCCCGATAACGCTCAAGGCCCCTTTACGCCCTTCAGACCCCAGACAGATCACATTACCTGCTCTTTCGTAGAATTCTGCGATCCGGCTTGCTAAATAGGCGGGATAGCCTTCTTCTCCCGGCATTTCTTCCATGCGCCCTGAAATCTCCCGGAGAGCCTCTGCCCAACGGCTGGATGAATCGGCCATCAGAGCAACCGAATACCCCATATCCCGGAAATACTCCGCGATGGTCATCCCTGTGTAGATGGAAGCTTCCCTGGCCGCCACCGGCATATTCGAGGTGTTGGCGATGATGATCGTCCGCTCGAGAAGAGGACGTCCGGTATGGGGATCGGTCAACTCCGGAAAGCTCAGTAAAAGGTCTGCGACTTCATTGCCCCGCTCACCACAAGCCACAAACACGATGATCTGGGCATCCGACCACTTGGCCAACTGGTGCTGAACCACCGTCTTTCCGCTTCCAAACGGGCCGGGAATACAGGCCGTGCCGCCCTTTGCCAACGGAAACAGGGTGTCCAAAACTCTCTGGCCCGTGGTTAAGGGGTCCACAGGCATCAATCGCTCCCGGACTTCCCTGTTCTTGCGAATGGACCAAGTCTGAAACATCTTGATGTCAAGGATGTGGTCTTCTGTTTGGATTTTGGCCACGGCCTCCTCAACAGAGAACTTGCCTTTTTTGACTTCGACAATCTTTCCCTCAGATCCAGTCGGCACCATGATTTTATGCTTGATCAAAGGAGTCTCTTCGATTTCCCCAAGTATATCTCCTGCTTGCACCGACTGTCCCTTTTCGATCGTTGGCAAAAATTCCCATTTTTTCTTCCGATCGAGGGCAGGAACTTCGATTCCCCTGGTCACAAAATCTCCCTCTTTATCTCTGATGATATCCAAAGGTCTCTGGATACCATCATATATCGAGCTGACCAGTCCAGGCCCCAATTCCACGCTGAGCGGCTTACCGGTTAAATAGACAGGCTCATCCGGTCCAATTCCGGTTGTATCCTCGTATACTTGGATAAAAGCACGGTCTTCTCTAAGCTCGATAATCTCCCCAATCAATCCCAGTGCACCAATCTTGACCATATCGTACATCTTAGCACCGAGACATCCGGATGCTACAACAAGAGGTCCGGCAACACGTATGATTTTACCTTGTTCCATGGTTTCCTCTTTTCTTCACCAATGCATCAGATCCAGTGGCTTTGACCGCCATTTCTTTCATCATGTTCTCCAGGTGGTCGGTGATTTTTCTGTAATCAGAAAACCCTACGACCACGGGAACGAACTTTTTCCCCAGGGCTTCCCTCTCTTCTTGGAGAGTTTCGAAATAGCTCTGGTGCAAAAAACAGAGAGCGACATTATTCTGCTCCAAGCTATTCAAAATTTCCCTCGCTTCATCTAAATTGCGGGGGGAATAGGTCTTAAATCCCAGGGCCCTAAAGGCAAACACCATGTCTTTTTCCCCGATCACAGCCACTTTTGCCCGTTCATCAAACATAGGTCTCACTCATTCTTTGTTTCAACATCTCTGCGGGAATCTGGTTGAGTTTTCCCACACCCAAAAGCCTAAAGAGCTGCAATTCCCTTTTTTTAGCCAGGGCATAAGCAAAAACGGGTTCAGGGCCAAAAACGATATACTTTGCTTTTCTAAGGTAGATCATCAGAAAATTCTCGAATTCCCGCTCGAGAGCAATAAACGTTTCATTCTCAACCAACTCATCCGTTGCCAGGATCCAGGCCGAATGGTAGGCTGAAGCCAGAAGCTTCTCTCCGATTTCTCCGTAGGAGAGGTCAAAGCTTTCCAGCAAAACTTTCACATCTAAAAATCCGCCCTTTAGCAACAATCTCTCCAATTTATCGAGCGAAAGCTCCAGATATTTGGCTCGGCAGAAAATTTTCAAATTCCCAAGATCGATTTTATGCCGCAAATACTTGGTGATGAACGGAATCTTCAATTCTTGAGACAGCTTGAGAGCCCTATCGGGTTGGTCGACGCCGAGAACGATCTTTTCGATCCCCTTTTCGCGGAGTATACTCAAAACCAAGTCCAGTAATACAGACTCTTCTTTCTCCAGAAATTCATCCAGCTTTTCGGAATCTTCGATTTCGATTTTCTCCTGATGGAATTGTCCCGAATCAAAAATAATCTTAAGAGCTGAAGAGAGATTTTTTTCCCCTGCAGCCTCCATGAAAGAGGGCTTGGCTACAAGATAGTTTTCCAGAGCACGAACCCGGCCTACGGCATAGGCATAGTCCAAGCGGGACATTCTTCTCATATTTTCAAAACCTCGACAATATCCTTTTCCAACTTCGGTCGCAGCTCCTGCTTCAATTTCTCTTGATCGACAAACTCCTCAAGCTCCCCATCTTTCCGTATTATTTTTCGTTTCAACCCAATTTTATCGCCCTTTTGCTTCTGGAACGCTTTTTCCAAAACCTCGTCGATCAGATCTCTTTTGCAACTGAGAATTTTGATTCTTTTTTCAAGACGGGCTTGGGTAACCAATCGGTTGGCCTCAAGATTTCCCTTTCGTTCCGCCTGTTCGAGGATGGCGTTTGCC
>DAOWCB010000340.1 GCA_030633795.1 Candidatus Aminicenantota bacterium
CCGGAATATCAATATCAAAAACATATCGGCTTTTTGGCGGTGCAAAAATGACATTGCTGTCGGCGTTCCTTATATTCAATTTTCTTTTGAGACCATAAGGATTAGTCCCTGTGCCCAAATCCTGCACAGGATAGGACTTTGCTGGATAAAATTTTCCCGATTCATCTGTCTTTCCAGCGATTTCTAATAGAGGAGATTCGATAATATCGTCTTTCTTCAAATGGTCAATAAATCGAAATATTTTCTCCTCTGGAACTGATGCTCTTTTACAGACGGGAAGGGTGAGCCCCGTGATTATAAGAAGAGCCAAGATTCCTCTCAGGTTCATTAGAGTTGAATTCTACACAATCAAAAATATAACTTCAACTCTGTATTTTTAAGGAGTTACTCCCAATAAACTCTGAATTGGAGCTTTGGTATTTGAAGTATTTTGGAATTTGTGATTCTCAAGCTGTGCGACTTCCCCTTTTCAGAGGTTTCTGGTATAGTTTTTCAGGAATTGTGAGAAAAAGCAAAAGAAAAGCCCTCGGCCAGCACTTTCTTAATAATAGAGACATCCTCCAACGCATAGTCAAAGTCATCGATCCGCAGCCAGAAGATGTCATCATAGAAATCGGTGCGGGAAAGGGGGCTTTGACGTTTTGTCTGGCGAAAAAAGAGGCCAAAATTATCGCCCTCGAGAAGGATAAAACCTTGATCCCTTATCTCAAAAAACAGGAATTCCCTAATCTCACTGTGCTCGAAGAGGATGCGCTTAGGGTCAAATTCGAGGACCTTTTGCAGAAAAAAGCAGGAAAAATTGTCGGCAACCTTCCATATGCCATTTCCACCCCCATAATGTTTAAAGTATTGGAAGAAAAAGAGTTCATTACCTCTTGTGTTTTCCTCCTTCAAAAGGAAGTCGCCCAGAGGATGTGCGCCCTTCCCGGCACGAAAAAATATGCTCCTCTTTCCATCCTCTTCCAAAATGATTTTGAAGCTCATCTGCACTTCCGAGTCCCGGCCTCCTCTTTTTCACCACCTCCCCGAGTCGAGTCGGCTTTGCTCTCCCTCAGAAAGCGTCCGAAGCCACTCTCCCTGATCCCTTATCAGGAAGGTTTTACCAAATTTCTTAAAGGTACCTTCCAGAGCCGCAGAAAAAAACTCTCGAATAACCTAAAGGCCTTCGATATTCCCCCATCCCGAATAAAAGAAGCCTATCTCAAATGTGGCATCGAAGAAAATTGGCGCCCCGAACAGGTATCCCTCTCTCGATTCGTGGCCCTGTATACATACTTATTCGACAATCAGTCAATGCCATAACTTGAACTATTCAGACAACCTCCATTCCTCTTCAATTTGGATGGCGGTCAAATAGCCTGATTCCTGAATCATCTCAGAGTCGACAATTCTTGCAATTTTCAAACGGAACCAGATAATACGCCTGCAAAATGTGTTATAATCTTGGGGATGCCGAAAAGAAAAACAAGAAAAAAGGCCCCGACTTCACGCAAATCCAAGCAAAAAAAAAGAGTCAAGATCCCAGAATTGAGCGGGTTAATCCTGATACTAGTTTCGCTCTTCCTGGTGATCAGTATGATCAGTTACAATTCCCAAGATCCCTCATGGGCGAGCACAACTTCCCCAGGGGCAAAAGTGAACAATTACGGCGGTAAAGCAGGGGCATCTACCGCGGAAGCCCTGCTCCAAGTTTTTGGTTTAACTTCCTTCCTAATCCCTCTGGCACTCATTTACCTCGGATTGCAGATTATTCTTCCTAAAGAAGATAAGCGCCTCCTTTCCAGGACCCTGGGAATTGTTTTTCTTGTATTTATCCTCTGCGCTCTCTTGTACACACTTTTCCAAAATGTGAATTGGCGAGGAGCCCGTTTGGCAGCTGGGGGTTTCATCGGGAATGTTTTATCATCCTTTTTTGTCCAATATTTTAACCACGTGGGGACAATACTCATCCTGATCGGTCTGCTTATTTTGTTTTTCATCTTCTCCACTAAACTTTCTATCGGCAAGATGGCCCAATTCTTCTCCAAAATGATTCAGTTTATTTTTAAAGAGGTCCGCATTCGGATCACTCGCTACCAGAAAGCCAAGCTCAAGGAAAAAATGAAACGGAAAGTCATCGAAAAGTATTCGGCCCCTAAACCCGAACAGGAAAAGGAACTGGCAAAAAAGCCCAAGGAGAAGAAAAAAACTTCTAAAAAGGACGCCTCCGTACAGTTCTCTCCTCCTTCACCTCCGAAAGAAAGGCCTCTTTTCCCTGAGATGGAAAAAAAGGGGGATTACAATTTTCCTCCATTTAACCTTCTCGATCCCGGAAAAGAATCGGAACAAATCGACAAAAACGAGCTTTACGAAAAAAAACAAGTTATCGAACAGAAGCTACGAGAATTCCGGATAGAAGGAGAAGTAAAAGAATACCACCCCGGCCCTATCATCACCACATATGAATTCTATCCCCAACCAGGGGTCAAAGTCAGCCAGGTGGCAAGCTATGCTGAAGATCTTTCACTGGCCCTAAAAGCCGAAGCGGTACGGATACAAAGAACACCTGGAAAATCTTCCCTCGGAGTGGAGGTTCCCAACAACAGGAGAGAGATCATCAAAGTCCGGGATTTGATCGAAACAGAAAATTTTATGCGATCAAAGACAAAACTTGCCATCGCCCGAGGAAAATCCGTTCATGGTGAACCATACATCACA
>DAOWCB010000131.1 GCA_030633795.1 Candidatus Aminicenantota bacterium
AGAATCATAGATGAAGTGAAAGGCCAGTGGGAAGACATAAACACCTTCGTTTATAACAATTCTCATAAAAGCCTGGATTCTTTTAATGCATACAGCATGATCGAAAATCCGATGACATCTTGCGGATGTTTCGAATGCATCTCTTGCATCTTGCCTTCAACAAACGGTATTATGATTGTCTATCGTGATTACGCTGGTATGACGCCCAGCGGAATGAAGTTTTCAACACTAGCCGGAACCGTGGGGGGGGGAGTACAAACACCTGGTTTTATCGGGCATAGCAAACATTATATCGCCAGCAATAAATTTATCAGCGCCGAGGGGGGAGCAAAACGCATCGTTTGGATGAATCGCAACTTAAAGGAGGAATTGGAACCTATACTCCGTGAGATCGGAAAAAAAGAGAGCATTGAAAACTTTTTTGATATGATCGCCGATGAGACAGTAGCTACTACCGAAGAGGAAGTCCTAGAGTACATCACAAAAAATACTCATGCAGCCCTTTCTATGCCTCCCCTATTCTGAGTTAACACAAATGAAGACTATAGCTGTTTCTGGAAAAGGAGGGACAGGAAAAACCACGCTCGCTGCACTTATCATTCACTGGATTAAAGAGAACAGGACTCAATCGATTCTTGCCGTGGATGCAGATTCAAACGTCAATTTGAATGACTTGCTCGGAGTTCCCATCAAAGATACTGTAGGCGCCATCAGGGAAGAAATGAGAAAATCGGTGAACAATATTCCAGGCGGAATGACAAAACAGCAGTTTCTTGAATACAAGATACAGTCCAGTCTAGTGGAATCGCCTGATTTTGATCTTATTGCTATGGGACGGCCTGAAGGACCTGGTTGTTACTGTTACGCCAATAATTTACTTCGGGAGATTTTACAAGCATTAGGAGAAAATTACGAGTTTGTGGTCATCGATAACGAAGCAGGCATGGAACATCTCAGTCGGCGAACAACCCAGACTATTGATTATCTGTTGATTGTTTCCGATCCCTCCCCCAGAGGAGTTCACGCTGCAGGCAGAATCAGCAACATCCTCGAAGAATTGGACACTCGGGTCAAAAAAAAGTATTTAATTTTGAACAGAGTTCAGAATCAACCGTCTGAAGCGGTTAGTTGTGCCATCGAGGAGGCTGGATTGACTTTGTTGGAAGCGATCCCTGAAGACCCAGCTCTTCTGACTATGGACCGTAACGGGAATCCCGTCTCCAGCGCCAGCGAAGAATTTCCCGCTTATCGGGCAGTCTCTCATTTTATGGATAAACTTAAATTATGAAAACAGAAAGAAGGTACTCATGAATTTCGAAATTCCAAAGGAAGTCAACACTGGCAAAATCATTGAAGTTTCCATAGGTGCCACGCCTGAGCAAGGAGGAACACGCTCCCATACGGTGACAATCGGTGGAAGTACAGCCCTCCCCTTCCATTTTTTTGAAGGTGAGCATCCCCATCGTCCCCTCATCGCCATGGAAGTTTTTGATAAAATATCCAATAAATATCCTTCGTCGCTTTTGGACTACTACGGCGATGTCATCCAAAAGCCAGGAGAAATGGCACAGAAATGTGTGGATGAGTATGGGGCAGAGCTAATAAGCGTGCGACTCGAAGGCACACATCCAGAGAAAGGGAATAAAAGCGCTGACGAGGCAGCAGAAATCGTCAAACAGGTGCTCGAGAGTGTGAGCGTTCCCCTAATCATCACTGGACACAGCCATTATGATAAAAACAATGAAGTCATGAAAAAAGTCTGTGAGGTCACCGCCGGCGAAAACTGCCTCATCAGTTATGTGGAAAAGGACAACTATAAAACAATTGCCGCAGCATGTATTGCTTACAGTCACACTCTTGTAACGCAGACGCCAATCGATGTTAATCTCGCCAAACAATTGAACATCCTTTTGACAGAGATGAGTTTTCCACCGGAAAAAATTGTTATGGATCCTCTGACTGGGGCACTTGGATATGGCATCGAATACACATACTCGATCATGGAGAGAATTCGCAACGATGCTTTAGCAGGAGACAAAATGATGGCCTTTCCCATGCTGGTCAATCCCGGATATGAGAGTTTTCGAGTTAAGGAAACTCGTGCACCTGAACAGGATTATCCTGATTGGGGCAATGTCGAGCTCCGGGGAGCTTACTGGGAGATCGCAACAGCAATGAGCCTTCTTGTAGCGGGAGCTGATCTACTCATCATGTACCATCCTCAAGCTGTTGCCACAGTGAAAAAGAAGGTCGAGGAAATGTTTGATGGCAGAGGAGGAGATTAACAATGGCCTTATCAGGTTTAGATATTTTTAAGTTGCTACCGAAAACCAATTGTGGTGATTGCGGAGTCCCGACATGTATGGCTTTCGCCATGAAATTGGCCCAAAAGAAAGCCGAACTCAGTGAGTGCCCCCACGCCTCCGAAGAAGCCAAGGCAACACTGGGAGCTGCCAGTGAACCTCCCATTCGATTGGTGAAAATTGGGAAGGATCATCCTTTAGAGGTGGGAAGTGAAACGGTCATGTTCCGTCATGAAAAAACATTTTTCCACCAAACGGGGATCGCTATCCAATTGCGCACTTCTGAGGGAGAAAGCACGCTCGAACAAAAGATCCGAGAAATCGAAGAGTACAAAGTGGAAAGAGTCGGAGAGCAGCTTGAACCAGATTTATTCTTGATTACTCATGATTCGCCTGAAAAGGATATTTTCCTCAAAACAATTGAGCTGGTCATAGAGAACTCAACAAAAGGAATCATCTTGGACTGTGCCGAATACGAAACCCTGAAGGCTGGAGCCTCGCTTCTTAAAGATAGTCATGCTTCCATCCTACTGAAAAAAACAGTCACGGATGAATGGATCGATCTGGCAAAAAATTATAATTGCAGCCTGATCTTGACCTCAGAATCGTATGAGGATTTAGCCACTCAGGTGGAAAAGACAAAACAAGCAGGAGTCCAAAATATCCTTTTGAATATCACATCAAAAAACACAGGATTACAAATCCAGCAGAACACAATTTTAAGACGAAGTGCTCTTAAAAAGGCCTTTAAACCCTTTGGATATCCCTTATTTAATCAGATAAATACGGAATCGGAATTTGATATGTTCGCAACGGCTGCTGCATTGCTTTGCAAGTATGAATCCATAGTCGCTCTACATGAATACAATAGGGCACTGCTCTATGCCCTCCTGACGCTCCGTCAAAACATCTACACCGATCCCCAGAAGCCTATTCAGGTTGATCCCAAAGTGTATCCCATCGGTGAGCCGACACCAGAATCGCCTGTTTTTGTGACAACCAATTTTTCATTGACGTATTTCATTGTCTCAGGAGAAATCGAAAATTCGGGAATTTCCGCGCACCTGGTCGTCTGTGATACAGAAGGACAATCTGTGCTTACGGCTTGGGCAGCAGGAAAATTTGTCGGAGAAACAATTGCAAAATTCATCAAAACGATCAACCTCGAGCAGCAAGTCACTACAAGGAAGATCATAATCCCTGGATTTGTATCTCAGATCAGTGGAGATCTTGAAGAAAGCCTTCCAGGATGGGAAGTCATCGTTGGCAGCCAGGAAGCATCAGATATTCCCTCTTTAGTGAAGAGTCTTTCTCTAACTTGAGATGCTAAAAAAACGGCGAGCGATCAGAAGTAGTTCGAATTATCGAAACAGAGTTTAGGATGGGAACAAAGCCAAGAGTATCACCAAAAAAGCGCCAAGATCATACAGTAACCTTCCTTCCTTTTGATGTCAAAGTTGTGACACCTTCAAACACGAATCTTCTCGACGCTCTCAGGAAAACCACGCTCCCCATCCATGCCTCCTGTGGAGGAAAAGGAACATGTGGTGACTGTGTAGTTCAGATAATTAAGGGGACTTGCCACAGCAAAGCATCCGCTTCACTTCCACAAAAAATCCTTCAACAGGGTTACGTTTTAGCATGTCAAGTGAATGTTGAGGATAACCTTACGGTTAAACTGCCCGAATTTGAGGAGCTTTCGATTAAAAGCTCCATTGATTCGCATTTTCTTGAAACAAACCGAGAGATTTTATCAGGCTCGTCGGATATCGATCCCCCTATTAAAAAACTTGTCCTGACCCTCCCCTCCTCCACTTTAGAAGATAATTACAGTGATTTCAAGATGTTAGAGTTCGAGATAAAGAAAAGACTAAATATCGACAGTTTGGATTGTGAATACTCAGTTTTGAAGAATTTGGCGCATTCAATCCGCGAAAACGAGAGAAAAGTTAGTGTAATCCTGTTGAATATAGAAGGAACCTGGACTGTCATCGAAGTGCGACCCTATTCATCCAAGCACGGCATCTATGGCGTTGCTTGCGATATTGGAACCACCACTGTTGTACTTCATCTTGTAGATCTAGAAAATGGGAAAATTGTGAGCTCAGCTTCCAGTATTAATCAGCAGATCAAATGCGGTGAAGATATCATTTCACGAATCAGTTACGCACAAAAAACAGAACAGCTTCAGGAGCTTCATGACTTAATCATTCTGACTATCAACAATCTTTTAGACAAGGCCTATCAATCAGCTCGAATTTCTCCTCCAGATGTTTACTATCTTTCCGTTACTGGAAATACAACAATGGTTCATCTCTTTCTGAAACTTGATCCGAGATACATTAGAGAAGCACCCTATGTGCCAACTGTGAATAGAACACCCGTAATTCTCTCACGGGACCTGGGTCTAACAATGAATACCGAGGGCAGAGTCCATTGTGCTCCTTCTGTAGGCAGCTATGTAGGTGGCGACATTCTTGCTGGATTGTTGTGCAGTCCAATTGTCAAACAGTCGCAGAAGGTGTCCATGTTTATCGATATCGGGACCAATGGTGAGTTAGTGCTGGGGAATAAGGATTGGTTGATGAGTTGTGCTTGTTCGGCTGGGCCGGCTTTTGAAGGAGGCGGTATTCGATGTGGAATGCCCGCAATGTCTGGCGCGATAGAGGCGATTAGACTGGATGAAAGAGGGAAGATTGACTATAAGGTGATCGATAGCGGAAAGCCGAAAGGCCTTTGTGGCTCAGGCCTGATCGATCTTCTGGCCGAATTGTTCATACATGGCTATGTAGACCGCTCCGGAAAATTCAATAAAAAAAAGGTCAAAGATAAACTCATCGAGACTGATTTAGGTGAGGGATTTGTCATTGAAAAAGGCAGCATGTCTTTTTGGGGAAGAGATCTTGTTATCACTGAAAACGACATCGCCAACTTAATCCGTACCAAGGGAGCGGTTTTTTCGGCCTGCTC
>DAOWCB010000360.1 GCA_030633795.1 Candidatus Aminicenantota bacterium
CACTCACCGCTTATCGTCTGGGCACCCTTTGCCAGCAATGTCTACCATGACCTTCTCTGGTATCCCACCATAGGCCGTAAGATGATCCGGAAGTTTGCCAAAACGGAGTGGGGGGAGTTGTGGGAGAAGTATTAAAAGCCTCTTTCCGGAAAGAGATGGAATAACTTTGGGTTGTCCCAATCCTTCAGTGCCGTAAAGATCTTTTTGGCGTCGTCGCCTTTTCCTAATTTCATATAACAGGGAGAAAGGTGATTCAATGCCTCATACCTGTTTTCCGGGTTCTGTTCCAGCTGGAGCGCTGCTTCGTAGAAAAAAGCGGCTGCTCTGTAATTGCCCATGCTTTTAAAGCGGTGTCCAGACTTTATCAAGTAAGATGTGTCGATACGAAGAAGGTCTTCATGTGCATACAAGTCTTCCAGAAAATCTTTAAAATCTGGAGAATATATTTTGTATAATCCTTTTGGATCCGTGAGCAATTCGATATCCTTTTGGTCCCCTCCAGAGAAGGGAATGGGTTCCCCATAAAAAATTTGATCTGATTCTTTTTTTCGAGGGATCAGGAATCCTTTTTTCAACGTTCCGAAGTAGACATAGTGTTTTCTTAAGGGATACGCGCTGAGCAGCTCTCTGCCTCTCTCCTCGAGCTCGCGTGCATAGATGATCTCTCCCCTGAATTCTGGATCATTGTAAAGAAATCCAGAACCCCAGCTGCCGTGCTGGAAGAACGGAATGTGAGAGTGGATCATCTTCATGCTGACGACTGCATTTGTGATGGGTATAGACCTGAGAGTGTGATTGATCTTCGGAGTCACACCGGCAAAGTTTTCGGCATAAGTATCGTAGAACCATTCGGGTTCAGGAGGCCAGATCAATCGGGGGAATCGATAGAAAAATCCGTAGGCGGCGAGCACTATCAATCCGGCAATAACCACCCTGTTGATTTGTTCAGTGTTTAATTTTTTGAATATAGAGGAGAGGAAATGGGGCAGCTCGTATATTCCTAGAGCGCTGAGCAAGATCAGGAGCGGTATCCCCTCAAAGTAAAATCGGGGGCCGATGGTTTCGACTGTGCCCCAATAGAAGAAGTACCCGACCATCAAACACATAAAGCCTGATGAAAGCAGTAGTATTTTTTTTCTGTAGTCTGGCCTGAAACGACCCAAAATGACGAGCGGGAACAGAGCGAGAAACAGCGAAGAGGGCCATCCGAATAAATATGTATTCAAGCTTTTCAGATAGACGCCCGTATTTAGCATTCCCTGATAGGGAGTGTGGATCAAGTCATAGCATCCTGATATGCCAAAGCCGGGAAGGACTTCTTTCCCATAGCAGACGATATAGCCCATTCGTAGCGGATTCCCGTTGGTGGCTGTGTTATAGGCCATCAGGATGGAGAGAACGAGAGTCATTGTCAGTGTAAATGCGGCGATGTTTTTTGCTGTGGATCTTATTTTTAACCATTGATTTACGGTGTAGAAAACAAGAAAGGGGAAAGACACCAAGAAAGAGGTGTAGGGACGTATCAGGAGGCCCATCCCGAGGCTCAATGCCGCAAATATACCGTTCGCTGCGGAAGGATTTTTTATTGACCGGAAGAGGAACAGAAGAAAAAGGGACAGAAAGAACATACAACAGGTGTGGGACATCATTGTGGATGACATCAACAGGAACCAAATGGAGATCGTTCCCAAAATGGATGCGAGAAGACCAACGGTCTTGTTGAAAATTTCTTTGCCGAGGAAATAAAAAAGCACGACCGAGAAAGAAGCCAAGAGGGGATTTAAGATCCAGGGGGCGCCCAAAATCAATCCCAATAAAAGCAAAAATGGATATCCTGGAGTGTACTGGCTGTACCATCTGCCATTGTTGATGATATGGGGGAAATCGAAAAATTCTTTGGCTGGAGGGGAGGGCATGAAAAGCCTGCCGAGCTTGAAAATCTTTGCTTGAAAAAGATAGCCGATCTCGTCATGTACATGGGGGATATGGTCGAAAAGGAAATAGGACAAAAGGCTGGTTAAAATAAAAACAGAGAGGGCACACACGACGACGGGCCATGGGATCTGAAGCTTTTTGATTCTCAAGTTTGCCTCTCTGGTTCTGTGGGTCTTTCTGCCGGATATGTTGGCATGATTATTAAAAGAATTCAATCACCTCTGCTGGTGAATCTTGGGGTGATTATTTTCATTTTCTCTAATCGCTGGCGATGAAGGAATTTGGGAGGAAGGCTTACTTCAGCCCATATATCTTGTGTATCTGAACCGAGATCTTGATGTTTTTTAGCCCCAAACTTAAAGTCTGTTTCAAAAGTTTCATCCCCAAGTCCATACTCCATTTTCTGTTGGATTGCGGCTGGAGGAGGATGGGCGTTTTGGCTGGAATTTTCCCTCTGAGGTTTTGGATAACTTCCAGTGTCAACTCTTTGCTCACAACGAGCTTCACTTCGTTCGCTTTTGTCGTGAATTCCGAAACAAACTCATATGTCCCGGGCTTGGGCGAGAGTG
>DAOWCB010000130.1 GCA_030633795.1 Candidatus Aminicenantota bacterium
GAACAGGGGAATTCGGAGAAAAAGGAACGCAGGGGCATACTCTTTTCCTCAAGTTCGCCTACATGTTCTAGCCTGAATTATTTACAGGCTAATCTCACTGCATCGGCAGCGTCATGGCCCAATCGTAGTATACATAATACAACTCATGAGCCAGTTCCTCGCCGCTACAGCAATCTAAACCTGTAAATAATCCAGGCTAACAATTTACCCTTTGGGCCAGCCAATTTTTGCTGGGTGGGGTGGAGGGTCAGGTCATCCTTTTTGAATTAGGTGATTGGATATCCTGTCCCCGAATTAGTAAAATAGGACATTCATGAAAGTTGAGCGGATTACGACTTACGAACGGTTTGTCGACACAAAGAAGGATTGGAATACACTCCTCTTTTGCTCTGGTCAGAATAGTCCCTTCCTCACTCATCAGTGGTTCGACGCTTGGTGGAAATGTTTTGGTCAAGATGGTGAACTGGAAATTCTTTTTTTCTGGGATGACTCAGGTTCTCTGGTAGGAATTGCCCCCCTGATGGTTTCCGATGCAGCACTAAGGTTTATGGCCAGCCATGAAGTGACGGATTACTGTGATTTCATCTCATGCGTGGATTATCGCAACGAGTTCTATGATAACCTGCTGGATTATTTTCAAACGAATATCTCCAAATATTCTCATGTGGAGTTTATAAACATTCCTGAATCTTCCCCCACATTATTGAGTCTGCGTGGATTAGCTGCCAGGCATGAATGGGAATATGAAGCCCATGAAAGTGAGATCGTTCCCATCTTGATCCTTCCAGGATCCTACGATGAATTCATGCAAAATCTCGGCCGAAAAAATCGGCATGAACTCCGCCGAAAGATCCGCAAACTGGAATCTCTAGGGCAGATTCACATCGAGCGAATCACAGAGTCAGAAAAGCTAAGTTCTGCCATCAAGAAGTTTGTTTCCTTGCACAAAGCAAGTAGTCCTGCCAAGCAAGAATTTTGGCAGAAACAAGAGATGACTGAGTTTTTTTACGAGATGATCCATCTTTTTGCTTCGGGGAATTGGGCGGAACTCCATATGCTTCATATCGAAGACAAATCGATCGCAGCCCTTTTGAGTTTTCCCTATGAAGACACCTTGTATTTTTACAACGTCGCCTATGATAGAGAGTATTCTGCATACAGCCCTGGTTTTTTCCTATTCGATCATGCGATCAAGCAAGCTATAGCCAAAGGTATAAAAGTCGCAGACTTTCTGAGAGGAAGGGAAAAATATAAGTATTTTTTTGGCGCAAAAGAAAGTAAAATATACAGCTTAAGATTGATACAAAGAGAAAAAAAACGATGAAAATATGCATGATCAGTTTCCACAGCTGTCCGTATTCCAGTTTGGGGGGAAACGGAAGCGGAGGGATGAGTGTGTACCTGCGGGAGCTGACGGCAAGACTGGTGGATTTTCCCGATGTGAGCGTCGACCTATTCACCAGGGCTCAAAATCCTATCTGTGTGGAGGCCAAGGATGTTTCTCCGCAGATCCGCGTTGTCCAGTTGAAAGGAGGCCCTGAACATCCTATCGACAGAAAAGATCTTTATGAATTCATCCCAGAATTCTCAGCAAATTTAAAAGACTATATTTATCGCAAAAAAGGAGAATATGACGTTGTTCACTCTCACTACTGGCTTTCGGGGCTGGCTGGAAGATACATCAAAAACAAATTGGGGATGCCGCTCGTTCATACATATCACACTCTCGGTTTCATGAAAAGGAGAGCATTAGGTCAAAAGGAACACAAGTGCCGGGCAAATTCGGAAAGACAAATCGCCCATATGTCGGACTCGATTATCTCTCCCTCAACAGAAGAAAAGGAAAGTTTGGTCGAAGAATACGGTATTTCTCCGTCAAAGGTGAAGGTTGTGTATCCAGGGGTCAATCCAAGGCTCTTTTATCCCATCGAGAACCGGACGATTCTTAAAAAGATGGACTATCGTCAGGACGATTTTGTTCTCTTGTATGTGGGACGCATCGAAAAAGTCAAAGGGCTAACGAATGTGATCGAAGCTTTGCATATATTGAACGAAAAAAATCTTCCGCTGTTCGAAAAGGTCAAACTGATTGTCATCGGGGGAGGAAAAAAGGATGAAGAATTAGCCGAAAACAAGGAAGTCTCCCGAATCAAAAGGGCGATGGAACAGCATGACCTCAAAGACAAGGTGGTCTTTTTGGGATCGATCGACCAGGCACTTCTCCGAAAATATTACTCTGCTGCCGATGCTCTCGTTGTTCCTTCGTTGTACGAATCCTTTGGCCTTGTAACTGTTGAAGCATTGGCTTGCGGAACCCCGGTCATTGTCAGCCAGATCGGCAAGATGAAGAGCATTGTCAAAGAAGGGAAAAACGGATTTTCCTTTCGTCCCGACGATCCCGTCTCCCTCTGTCAGAGCTTAGAAAATGTGTTTATGCATCGTAGCCGGCTTTGGAGCCGCACTTCGATTCGAGAGGATGTCATCCAGAGATTTTCCTGGGATAACACAACGGAGGATACCTATCAGATATTCGAGGGCCTGATCGATGGGCGCTTTTGGCCTAAAACCATATTTCAACCCGGTGGAAGCCTTCAGCCAGTTTAAACGCCTCGCCTTCTGCCATGTCTTTCGCTCGTTTGCACAGCCATTTTTCCATCTCTGATTTAAAAGGTTCCTTTATCTGACTTTTGTGGCAGCTCAAAGCTTGGAGCTTGAGTTCGAATGTTTCTGTGATATCCGAACGAAAGTTGATATCTTTGTCTTCCGGTGCCCACAGCCACACCTCTTTGACTTTGTGGGGAAGAAGGCTTTTTGCCATAAAATCCGGGTAGGCCCACACATCTCTGGCATACGGAAAGATGGCGTCCAAGACAACACGGCCGACTATCCTGTGGTCTCTGTGCCACACATACCTCCGGTAGGGATCGGCCGTGATAACGATTTCTGGTTTGTATATCCGTATATATTTGACGATTTCCTTGCGGAATTCCGGTGTATCCTCCAGAGCCTGGTCAGCATGGCGGAGAAAGATCACGTCCTTGACTCCTAAGATTTTTGCCGCCTCCAACTGTTCCTTTTCACGAATTTTGACCAGTTTCTCTGGAAGCATATTGGTGTCATCGGTGCCCTTTTCTCCGTTGGTACAGACGACGTAGACAACCGCTTTCCCCTCTTTAGTGAGTTTGGCAACAGTGCCCGATGTTCCAAATTCTGCATCATCCGGATGCGGGGTGAAGACCAGAAAATCGGCTTTTTTTGTAGTCATATCATTTCCTCATGAAAACAGCGTGTGAGAAATTGTATAATATCATATTCTTTGATACAATCCCTGACTTTGGGAACGACTTTGGGAACGTCCCCAATAATAAAATGATGTATTCAGGTTCGTTATCCATCACAAATCCTACTCCACGAGATTGGCCAAAGTTACAGAGCTTTTTTCGCTATGCCTATCACATGAAGGGCGAAGTCTGGCAGGGGGGATCGCCGGTCGTTAAGAATAACCTGGGCCGGGCCAATTATTCATTGGATAAAGACCTGTTTATTGCAGAGTGGAACCGGAGGATCGTCGGGATTGCCGATGTGACAACAGAGTTGCGAATTGCAAGAGCGATCATCGAGTGGTTTGTGCATCCATCTGTCCAGCGGAAAGGATCGGGAAAGAACTGGTGAAATACGGGTGTGAACGAGGGCGTCAACAAGGCGCCAGAGTGGCCCATGTGGGCATCCCAGAAGAGGACAAGTTCACTCGGAATTTTGCTGTCGAGCTCGGCTTCTCTCAGGCGAGGTGTTTTTTGGGCATGGAGGTCGATTTGACGGGATCTTTTGAGCGAATCCCTGTATCTGTGGCTATCGAACATTTTCGAGCAGGAGATGCCGCATTGCTGGCCACAGTTCAGAACCGGATTTTCACAGGGAGTTGGGGATTTTGTCCGAACTCTCCAGATGATATCCGATACTTTTTTCGTCTGACTCAAAGCAAATGGCAGAATATCCTGATGATCAGAGAGAACGCAAAGATTATCGGATACAGCTGGTTGCATCCTGTTATCAGAGAGGGTAGAGCCATAGAAAAAAGAAAATGGCGGCTTCACATGTTTGGTATCGATCCAGAATTCCAAGGGAAAGGGTGGGGAAAAAAGTTGTTCCAGGCCAGCTTGGAATATTTGAGAAAAAGGGAAGCGACTTCTTTAGAACTTACGGTAGACAGTGAAAATACTCCTGCTACACATCTTTATGAATCTGTAGGTTTTAGAGTAAAAGCTCGAGAGTTTTGGTACGAAAAAGATCTGTTCTAATCAGAAAAAAAAGAAAAATTCACTATATAGCAATATAAGTTGTTTAATCGGAAAGATGATAATATAATGCGGCTGATACACCCTGAATAATAAATCCAAAAAGGAGACTTTTCCCCTATGGACAAAAAAAAGGCTCTGGAAAAAATTGCCCAAAGGTTAAGGATTCACTCTTTCAAGATGACTTCCAAGGCGGGATCCGGTCATCCGACGACATGTTCTTCCATGGCAGAGCTTGCAGCCTGTTTATTCTTTGATGAAATGAGATACAACATCCATGATCCCTTCGATTGGTCCAATGATGAGTTTGTCCTCTCCAAAGGACATGCAGCTCCTATCCTCTGGGCGGCTTATGCCGAAGCCGGCATAATTTCGCAAAAAAGCCTCATGAATCTGCGGAAGATCACATCATCCTTAGAAGGTCATCCCACGCCCCGGATGAAATGGGTCAAGGGAGCGACCGGTTCTCTCGGACAAGGCCTTTCCGTCGGAGTGGGACTGGCCATGGCTATGAAACTGGGAAAATGTCCAAGGCGGGTCTATGTCGTGATGGGGGATGGGGAATGTGCCGAGGGAGCTGTATGGGAAGCAGCAAACCAAGCCTCCCTGGCCGGTCTTGATAACCTGTGTGCCATATTGGACATCAACAGGCTGGGGCAGTCCGATCCGACCATGCACGAGCATGACCTGGATGCTTATGAGAGAAAGTTCGAAGCTTTTGGCTGGAATACAGTCAAAATCGATGGGCATAACATATCCCAGATATTGTCCGCCTTTAAAAAGGCCAAACAGTCCAAAAAGCCGACAGCCATCATTGCCAAGACCATAAAGGGCAAGGGTGTTTCCTTTTGTGAGGATAAAAATGGCTGGCATGGCAAGCCTTTGAAACAGGCAGATCTCGAGCGAGCACTGGATGAGCTCGGTCCGATGCCGGAAATCGATGCGAAAAAATATGTCCAAAAGCCGAATAAATTAAAAAAACCCAAATTAAAAAGAGGGTTTCAATTCGC
>DAOWCB010000303.1 GCA_030633795.1 Candidatus Aminicenantota bacterium
CAGATCTCTCCCCTTTGTATCACCACTCTTCCTCTTCGATCGAAGCCCATTGGATCGCATGCATGGTCGAATCTAAAGAAGAAGACTCACGCTCGTAAATCTCATTAAGCTTTTCACAAACTTTATCATTCTTGTGCTTTTGGATATATTCGGTAACAGCTTTAGTGTAAAGGCGGCTTCGTGTCATGCCGAGGCGACAGGCTAGCCTTTCTGCTGCTTTAAAAATCGGATCAGGAATGGATATCGCCGTTTTCATTCTCCTATGGTATAACTAAAGTTATACTTTGTCAATACCAAAAAAAGCATGCATTTCAAGAAACGCTACTTTCAAGAAAAATTCTCACGCAGACGCAATGATTTTTTGAAAAGAATTACGTTGGATATTTTGTTTCGTACCCTTTCTTTAAATTTGCACCTAATGGATTCGAAGTGAAGCTAGCCGCTTTTTCGCATCCTCGATCTCAGGAAGACCGGGGTCAGCATCCTTCCAGAGTTCGAGAAATGCCTCATACTGCTCTATTGCTTTGACCACTTCTCCCTTCTCCTCATACAGCTTGGCCAACTTATACCGGTACACGGGATGAATCAAAAGCCTTTGCTGGCCATTAGGATCGAAAACGATCATTTTTTCGTATTCGGCAATGGCCCCATCGATGTCCCCTTTCTTAAGATATGCCCGGGGCAGCGTATCCCTAATGAATGGCCAATTGTCAGGCCCAATAAACTCAAGTCGCAGGGTGGGAACCGGGGGATAAACAATGTTCTCGAAAGTCTCTATCGCCTGATCGGGGGATCCTTCAGCGATCAATATCTCTGCGTTTAGCCACTCATACATGACCTGTGATTCCGCTTTTCTACGGATTGCTCCTTCATCTGATAAAACTGCCACAACGGATCCGATCTTTTTTAGCCTCGCTTTGGCCGACTCAATTTTTCCCCTTTTTAAATCTACAAGGCCCAAATAGTGATGATTCAAAGCTCTTAAAGATTTTGTGTTGGGGAATAGGACAAAAAAAATATCGAATGCCTTTTGCATAAGATCTTCACTGCGCTCCAGATCACCAAGCTCAAAGTACATCCATCCTCTAGTGGCGTATGAAAAACTCTTGAGCAGATCATTCCCCGCTTTTTCTGACCATACTTCTCCCTGGCGCAAATCTTCAAAAGCCTTGTCGATCTTCCCGACAAGATAATCATACATTGCCATCCATATATAGCCCCCTGCTTTAAGACCTGCCGAACCGGCGCGGTTTGTGAATCGATCGATCAGACTTTTTGTTTCCGCATACTCTTGCTTCAATGCATAGATATAGGCAAGCCGGGATTCACATCCGAAATTCGGCTGAACTTCCAAGGTTTCATTATATTTTGCGATGGCTGTATCAAGGTCTCCCATCCGGAAATACAACTCAGCCATGGAATCTATAGGATTGGCATCTTCAGGATTCGCCACAGCATATTTTTCAAAAGTCTCGATAGCCTCTGCATAATCGCCCAAATCCGAGTAAGTATAGGCAAGCATGTTTAAAGCAGGCCCGTAGTCAGGATCGAGCTCCAAAGCCTTTTGGTATTCAAGAGCAGCTTCTCTGTACATGCCTTTGCCGCGATAATAAAATCCCAATTCATAATGGGCATCTTTTTCTTTGGGATATTTATCGGCTAACTCATTCAGGATACGGAATCGTTTGCTTGAGTCCCGTTCTATTTCGTTGGCAAATCGAGCCTCAATATAAAGCCTTTCTTTTTCTGTCGCCCTTTCAGAATGGGTTTTGGCATTTTTAATGGCCTCAAAACCAGCAGCCCTGCTGCCAATCTCAGAATACGCCTTACTCAGAAAAAGAAAAGCCATGGCAAATTGAGGATCCAGTTCAATAGCCTTTTCGAGAGATTGTCGGGCTCTCAACGAATCGAGATTTTCAACCTCATCCTTTCCTTGGAGGTAATATTTGTAGGCCTCCATCGAAGATGTTGTAAGTTCGGAGATGGGCTGCTGGGTGGCCTCAAGTTCCTGACGAGCAATGCCAAGACCGAGGAATATTGCTCGTCCCAGCTCGTCGATTTGGGAGTCTAAAATGCTGTTTTCCCCTTTTCCGCGCGCGGTAGCACTTTTGAGCATTTTTTTTGTTTCCACATCTAGAATCTTCACATCCGTAACAAATGTATCGCCGGCTTTTACAAAACTGCCGGTGACAATAGATTCAATGCCTTCCCGCCGGCATATCTCAAAGCCCAAATCTGTGCCGATGGATTCGACACCCTTCTGTCCCATCTGACCGAGGAGATCGTGCATCCTTTCCCATGTGGCCACATAAAAGCCGCCTGTCTGCTCCAAGTGGGAGATCAGAAGGTTGGGGATGGCTTTTTGCAGATAGTCATAGCCTTGATCCCCGGTTTGGTTTTCGAAGCTTATGACGGCGATAGAATTTTCGATCTTTGTGGCAGAAATTGCTGCCTTCTTCGGCAGCACCTGCCAGATGATAATCCCAACGAGGACGATGGCAGCAAAAAACAACCCCCACTTAAAGTGTTTGTCCAGGCTGAACTTGACCGTGATTTCCCTGGAGGTGGTTGGTTTTTTCTTGGCAACGATCCTCTCGGTGGTAGGAAGTCCTTGTTCGATTTTTTCTAATTCCGAGCGGACTTCCCCTGCACTCTGGTATCTCTGATCTTTCTCTTTCTGCAGACACTTCATGATCAGACTGTTGAGGTCTTCTTGTATATGGACGTTAAGGTTTTTGGGATCTTGAGGTGTCTCGCCTTTGTGTTTCATGCCAATGGTAAAAGGCGTGTCTCCCTCGAAGGGCACTTGACCTGTCACCATTTCATACAGGATCACTCCGAGGGAATAGATGTCCGACCGCTGGTCGACCTCCTTGCCTTCCACCTGCTCTGGCGACATATACTCGGGAGTGCCGATCATGATGCCGGCGCCGGTTATGCCTTTGGCCTTGAGCAGCCGGGCAATCCCAAAATCCATGATC
>DAOWCB010000095.1 GCA_030633795.1 Candidatus Aminicenantota bacterium
ACAAAAAGGTGACAGTCCCCTTTTTTTATTACCCCTGGAAAAAGGGGACTGTCACCTTTTCTGCCCTTTTTTTTTAAAAAAAGCTTGACAGTGGTGTGGCTAGTTTGTATACTGTGTATATCTTATATGTACACTAGGAGCTAAAGACGATATGTTCATCGTGATCTCGCCACTGAATCCGGACCCGATGTACAAGCAGGTGACGGATCAGATCAAAGATGCGATCGCCTCAGGCACACTCAGGCCGGAGACAAAACTGCCGTCGATCAGAGAAATGGCAAAGGAATTAAAGATCAGCATGATCACCATAAAAAGAGCCTATGCAGACCTGGAGAACGAGGGCTACATTCTCACCCGCTCAGGCCTGGGCTCTTTTGTGGCGGATATCAATTGGGATAAATTACGGGAAGAAAAACTGACAGAGATCCGCTTCGAGATCACAAAAATTCTCCATGCGGCTGCCAGATTCGATATCTCTGCGGAGGATATTTTCACCACCGTTCGCGGAAAAGGAGTGAAGGAATGAAAAAACGAAGAGGATTCGTAACATTCAAGGTTTTACTCATCATTGTGCTTGTGATTGTGTTCGCCCTTCTCTTTTTTGCATGAGATGACTTGAAATGAGCTGCCACACATCATCGAAAAAATGATCACAAGAGAATGGATCCACAAAAAAGAATCTTAGGAGATTAGACATGAATAACATACTCAAAATTAGAAACTTGAGGAAAGAATACGAAGAGTTTATCCTGGATGACATTTCTTGGGATATTCCCAAAGGATACATCACAGGGCTCATAGGCCCCAATGGCGCCGGAAAAACCACAACCATCAAACTCATCATGAACCTGATAAAATCCGACGGCGGAGAGGTCGATGTTTTTGGATTGGACCACGTTGCCAACGACATAGAGATAAAAAACCGCGTCGGCTATGTGGGGGAAGAGCAGTTTTTCTACGAACACCGGAGTGCCAACTGGACGGGAAAATTCGTTTCCCATTTTTTCACCGACTGGGATATGGAACACTACCAAAAGCTTCTTGAGGAATTCGAGATCCCCAGAAAAAAAATGATCCGAAAATTCTCCAAAGGAATGAGAGTGAAGCTGTCCCTCGCCATCGCCCTTTCGCACAATCCCGAGCTCATCATCCTGGACGAGCCGACAGCGGGACTCGACCCGATCATCCGGAGGGATGTGCTGGATTTTCTGCAAACCATCACACAGAACGGAGACAGATCTGTGCTCATCTCCTCGCACATCACAGACGACATTGCCCGCATTGCTGACACTATCACCTACATGATCAACGGCCGGATCGCACTCACCGCTGCCAAAGACGACCTTTTGGCCAACTGGAAAAGGATCCATTTTTCCAAAGGAGCTCTGGATCCAAAAATTTTTGAGACCCTAGAGCAACTCGAGGACCACGCATTCGGAGGATCTGGTATCACAAAGGACTACCTCCAGATCAAAGAATCCCTGTCGCAAGGTTTGGCCACCGGGGATATCAAAGTCGAAAACGTTGGCCTGGACGATATCCTTATCTCTCTCGTCAAGGAGCAGTGAAAATGATTTATCTCATGAAGAAATTCTCGTTCATCTTTATACTCTACCTGCTACTCGCGGTTGGTTTGGTTTTTCCCCTGTTCAATTATGACCGACTCACCGGACCCGACCCTCTGACCCTCAATTTTGTGTTCACTCTGGCTCCCTACCTGTTCTTTGTAGTTCTGGGTGCGGTTTATATTCATGAACAGTTGGAACAGAAAAGCAACGGGTATGCGTTCCTCCGAACACTCCCTGTCAAAGCATCAGATATCGTGGTCGCTAAATTTTTACTGGTTCTCCTGTCTGTTCTAATCTACATAGGATTCTACTGTGTGGCGTTTGCAAAGATATCCACCAATCCTTCTTACTGGAAACCTAGCTGTTCTTTTTTGATCATTAATGGAAACATATGCCTCATCTTGACTGCGTTGCTCTACGTGGGTATCTTTCGCTACGGATACAATAAGGTCGGAAAATTCGTCGTTCTTTTATGGCTTTTTATCGTTCTCTCCCCCATCCCTATCAATATTTTTCTCTTGAAACGCTTGGGCATCAGTCGTCGTGAGATCATCGAAAGAGTCGTTAGCTTAAACTGGGTGATCGTGACACTTGTTTGTGTGGCACTCTATCTCCTCTTGATGCGTGTGGCTATCAAAACCCTGGAGGAGGCGAAAGCTTGAAAGAGTCTAAAATGTTGACATTGATAAAGAAAAACGCATTCATTTTCGTCCTGATGTCCAGTGCTCTCATGGCACTCCAAACCGTATATTTGCTTACGGTCCGCAAAACATTTAACACGAATATCGTGGTTTTTCTGGGACAAATGCTGATGTACTGCGTTCTGACATCATTGATCCTCTCAGAAAAGATGGAGGAAAAAAACAACGGCTATGCCTTTATGAACACCCTGCCCATCAGGAACCGCGACATTGTGGCCTCAAAATTTGCGGTTGTCCTGGCTGTGGTGGTTTTCCTCTGTGCGTACTGCTTTACCCTCGTATCATTCATGGAGGGGGAAGCCTCCCTGTTACCATTCGGCCGAATATTCCTGCTACTCTGTGGCAACCTCAGCCTAATTCTCGCCGCCGGAATGTACATCCTTGTCTATCGTTGGGGTTACGCCAACTTCACAAAGATCGCCTGGATCGTTGTTGTCGTCTTAATGGTGGGGCCTTTTTTATTCATTGAATTTGTGTTGCTCAAACAGGATATCGATTATGGGCCAATACTCCAATCCATAAACAATCTGCCCTGGTTTGTCTGGCTGTTTGTGACGGTGATCACTCTAATGCTCTTTTCGGGCCTGTTAAAAACGGCCATAAAGACCAAAGAGAGTCAAAGAGGAAAATGACACACATTTTTGGAACAGGAACTCACCCATGTTCATAGTCCTATCACTCCTGAATCCTGACCCCATGTACAAGCAGGTGACGGACCAGGTCAAGGACGCCATCGCCGGCGGAATCCTTAAGCCCGGAGACAAACTTCCCTCGATCAGGGAACTATCGCTGGAACTTAAGATCAGCATCATCACGACCAAACGGGCCTATTCGGATTTGGAAAACGAAGGCTACATCATCACCAGGCCAGGGTTGGGATCTTTTGTGGCAGACATCAACAAGGAAAAACTCCGGGAGGAAAAATTGGCTGAGATCTCGGTAACACTCTTAAAAATCATAAAAACAACGGAAAAATTCAACATCACTCGAGACGATATTTTCACTCTTGTGAAGGAGATTGAGGAGAAGACAAATGAATCACATCGTTGAGATAGACAATTTAAGGAAGGTCTACAAGGGATTCACACTGGACAATATCTCTCTGAATATCCCCAAAGACTCCATTTTGGGGCTCATCGGTCCCAACGGAGCTGGAAAAACAACGACCATCAAGATCTTGATGGATATGATCCAGCCCCAAAGCGGTTCCGTTCGTATCTTCGGGATGGACCACAGGAAAAACATCAAACATGTCAGAAACAGGGTCGGGTATGTTGGTGAAGAGCAGCACTTCTATGGGGATAAGACCGTCGCCTGGACCGGGAAATTCGTATCTGAGTTTTTCGACAACTGGGACACAAACATGTTCCAGAAACTGCTGACTGACTTTACCATCAGCCGGACAAAAAAAACAAAAGAGCTCTCCAAGGGCACGAAAGTGAAACTCTCATTGGCCATAGCTCTGTCGCATAATCCTGAGCTCATGATCCTGGATGAGCCTACAGCCGGGTTGGATCCGGTCATCCGGCGAGAGGTTCTTGAGCTTTTGCGCACTTTTCCGGAAGATGGCAACAAGTCTGTGATCATCTCCTCCCATATTACGGATGACATCACACGGATCGCAGACTATGTGGCCTTCTTGATCGAAGGGAAAATCGCCCTCTCCGAACCCAAGGACGAACTGCTGTCCAAGTGGAAAAGAATTCATTACAAGGACGGAGCTCTTGAGGACCGGATTTCCAACACGCTGACAAGCCAAAAAACGCACATGTTCGGAAATTCGGGAATCACCATGGATTATCCAGCCCTGAAAGAGGTAATTGCCGAGGGCGTGGCCAGAGAGGAGATCAAGGTGGAGAATGTGGACCTGGATGATGTTCTCATCGCACTCGTGAAAGGAGAATAACCATGTGGAAGATCATGAAGAAAAATGTGAATGTTTTTGTCTTTTATTTCGTTTTTGTCGCCAGCCTGATAGTCATCTTGAAGCTTATAACAGGGAATGAAATCACCACAGCTTTTATGATCATTGCGGGGATTCTCGTGTTCCTGCTCGTGTTTGCCTCGACATTCACGAACGAACAGTATGAAGAGAAAAACAAGGGCTATGCGTTTCTGGATACGCTTCCCGTAACCGCAAGGGAGATCGTGGAGGCAAAATTTGCCTTGGTCTTGCTGGCCGTTGGACTTTGCGTGGGATTACTCGTGATCCTTTTTTCCCTATCTGCGAGTGCCCCGGAGACGATTGCTATCGCTCAATCCTATGTGCTCTTTATGGGTGTGGTCTGCCTGATCCTGGCAGGTGTGAATTACATCGGCATATTCGCTCTGGGGTACACAAAATTCCTGATTTTTGTGGGGTCTGGTTGGCTCGCCCTGGGATTTGTCCCTGTGATCATCATGAAGACATATCAGGGCCGGATGGACTATCTCAAAGAGACGGTCCTCAATTTTTATGCCGGAATAGATTGGCTTGTTGTGATCCCCTCGGCCCTCGTGGTCTACTTTGTGCTGATGTTGGTGGCCGCAAAAGTCAGGCACTTGAAAAGTGCTTGACCCGAGCTATTTTTTTGAGCCAACGATCGAGATCGTGTATGTTTCTGGATGGGGTGAACCATCAAGTTGCACGGTCACAACTACCGGATAGGTGTCTTCTTGCAGATCCCCAAAAAGGGCGATCGCTGAGATCTTGGAGAATTTTGCCGAATAAGAACTCCCGTGTATGCCATCGCTGATAAGAGCAGCGCTTTCACCGTTATAGGTCATCGACGTAGCTCCAGAAACGATCTTATCGAATCCTTCTCCTCGAAATCGCACTGTGACGAAACCATTGCTTTTGGCCCAATTGGTGTTCCATTTGTCGGGGCTGATATCCATGACCAGAGCTACCGCTTCTTCCTCATCGGATTTCTTGCCGACGATTTCTATTGTATCTGTCAAATCTTCAGGAGGCTTGGTAACTTGGATGAACGTGACCGTGACTGTGATCACATGGGGGGGATCTCCCCTTTTTGGATCGGGGATCGCTGCGATCGCATCGCTCTGATTGAAGAAGGCTTTGCAGTAGACTCCCCCAATTTCAGGACCAGAATTAGGGATGACCATTCCGGTTGGGTAGGTGGGACTGGGAGGGCCGGTGATCTCAACTGAAGTAATTGCGTCAAATCCGGGCCCATAAATTCTTACATGCCCTTCATCCGTGCTGTTCTCCCAGTCGATGTTCCACTTTTTTGGCTGGATTTCCAGCTGGAGCGTCTCTGCTGATTTCTTTTTCCTTTCCATGTTCTGCAGCATAACGCTGTTGTTCGCTTGGATCTCTAGCTGCATCCGGATCTCTTCTCCAGATTGGACATCTGCGATGTCGATAAAAGACAGACAGTTTTCGACATTCACTTCAACAGACTGATTGCCCGTGGGCAAACCATTAATCTTGAAATCTCCGTTGGGATCAGGCTGAGCCTGGATATTTGTACCTCTTATGCTGACTTGTATAAGGCCAAAATCAACCGAGCTTGTCCCGGATGTGACAAAATTCCCGAAAAGAACAGCATCCCCGGATTGAGTTTGTGTGGAAACTCCAGGTCCAACAGGGTTGGAATCTTGGCTACACTGGATGGCGAACAATGATAAACAAAAAACGACTAATATGGCGAAGTTTGCTCTTTTCATACTATCCTCCTTGGCCTTTATATAATTCAGTCGGTGCAGAAACCTAAATTTTGTTGTTATTTTTAAATTTAATGCAAAAAACTCTCACTGTCAACACAAATTTTGCATGCACTTTTGGATTGTCTGTGCAGAATATAC